>WGAW01000155.1 GCA_015494675.1 Hydrogenimonas sp.
AACATTCCTATCCTTTGGAAAGAGATTTTCTATATAGTTTTTCGCTTTTTCATCCAGAAGTTTCATACGCTCCTTCCCTTTGGGCAGCGAAGAGCGCAGGCTCTTCATCTCTTTTAGAAACTCGGAGATGGAGTCGGGGATGAACCTCTCAATCGAGCGGCGCAGATATTTGGCCACCGACGGAGAGACGCCCGAGGTGGAAAAGGCGACGGTGAGATCCCCTTTTTTCGTATAGGAGGGGAAGATGAAGTCGCAGTAGTCGACGGAGTCGACGCTGTTGCACAGAGTGTGCCGTTTGCCGCACGCTTCATAGATCCTTTTTTGAAGATCGAGGTCGTCGACCGCCACTATGACTATATCGAAACCCTCTATATCGGACTCTTCGTAGGGGCGTTCGAGCACTTTAAGACCCGCCGCTTCGACCAGCTCTTTTGTGCGAGGGGCCAGCTGGGGAGAGACAACGGTTATATTATCCGTAAAATCGAGCAGTTTCTCGAGCTTTTCACCGGCGATACGGCCGCCGCCCACTACCAGGACGGCTTTGCCGTCGAGTTTTATGAATGCCGGAAAATAGGCCAATATCTCTCCTTTCGGGGCAAACCTTCGATTTCGAAGTTTCAGTGGTTTGCAGGGCCGCTCACCACCGGCCGAATAACGGGCTCGGCCCGGAATTTGCGCAACATATAGGAAAGTGAAAATCTTATCATACCCTCCTTGAAAAGGCGTTGATAGACGTCAAGGAAAGTGTAAAGAGGAAAGCTTTATAATGGAGCGAAAAAAGCGGATTTATCATGGAAAAAGAGTTTTTGACACTGATACAGAAAGAGTTTCCCGTATGCCGAAGGCCCTTCGCGGCGCTGGCTAAGAGTCTCGGCGGCAGTGAAGAGGAGGTTTTGAGTCTCTACTCCAGGCTCAAAGAGGAGAAGATCATACGCCAGACCTCCGCTATATTCGACACGAAGAGTCTCGGCTACAGATCTTCGCTCGTAGCCTTTAAAACCGACACTATAGAGGAGGCTGCGGCAATCGTGAACGGTCACCCGGGAGTGAGCCACAATTACGAAAGGGAGAACCCCTACAACCTATGGTTCACCATCGCGGTAGCCCCCGATTCGAAGCTGGGACTCGAAAGGACGGTGGAGATTCTTGCAGAGCAGGCCGGATGCGAAGAGTACATAATACTCCCTACGAAAAAGATGTTCAAAATCTCGGTACAGCTCGACCTGAAGGGTGACAGGGCCAAAAAAGAGCGCCGCGAAAGGGTAAAAAAGGAGCCGATGGAGCTGAAAGATATCCACTACGAGATGATAAGGGGGCTTCAGGGCGACATCGCGGCGGTAGAAGAGCCGTTTGCGCATATCGTCGACTCTCTGGGCATCGGTTACGATACACTCACCGAAGAGGTACGAAAGATGCAGAGGGCCGGCATCATGAGGAGGTTCGCTTCGATTCTTTACCACAGAAAAGCGGGGTTTACGGCCAATGCAATGGTGGTTTGGAGGGTTCCCGAAGAGCGGGCGGAGGAGATCGGCGAGACGGTCGCGGCCTATAGTGCCGTTAGTCACTGCTATCTGCGCCCGGTCTACCCGAACTGGCCCTATCCGCTCTTTTCGATGGTGCACGGCAAGAGCAGGGAGGAGGTCGAAAAGATCGTTTCTGAGATGGCGGAAGAGATAGGAGTGGAGGATTACAGCTATCTATACTCGACAAGAGAGTTCAAGAAAGTTCGCATAAACTACTTTTCGAACGAGTTTAGAGAGTGGGAAAAGTGCTATAATTAGCCTATGTTCAAGCAGTACAAAGATGCGATCGAAAGTTCGAATATCGTCTCCAAAACCGATATAAACGGCATCATAACTTTCGTAAACGACGAATTTTGCAAGATCTCCGGCTACACGAGAGAGGAGCTGATAGGCCAGAACCACAACATAGTCCGCCACCCGGACGTTCCGGCCAGCAACTTCAAAAGGCTCTGGGATACGATTTTACAGAAGAAGATCTTCAAATCTACCGTAATGAACAGAGCCAAAGACGGTAGCACCTTCTTCGTAAACACAACCATAATCCCCATACTGGATGAAAACGGCGATATAGAAGAGTTCATAGCTATCAGGTACGATGTCACGAAAGAGGTGAACCTGAAGATCGCGCTCGAAAAGAAAGAGAAGGAGCTCGAGGCTCTAAACAGGACCCTCGAGAGGCGCGTGGCCCTTCAGACACGAAAGCTTTACGAACTCAACAAGAATCTCGAGAAGCGGGTAAGAGAGGAGGTGCGCAAAAACGAGGAGAAACAGAAGATGCTCTTCTGGCAGTCGAGGTTCGCCAGTCTGGGGCAGATGATGGCGAATATCGCCCACCAGTGGAGGCAGCCGCTTACGGAGCTCACGCTGGCGCTTTTCAATATGAAGAGGGCCGCTTTGAAAAGGGATGATGAGCAGGTTGAGGATATCTACGACGAAGCGAAATCGATGATCCAGAACATGTCACAGACAATAGAGGATTTCATCAACTTCTTCAGGCCGGACAAACCGAAAGAGCCTTTCGAGATCGCCAAGAGTCTGGAGGAGTCGATGCAGATACTGCAGAAAACTCTCGAAAAAGAGCATATAGAGATAGATATGTCCATAGATACGTCGCTAAAGGCCGTAGGGGTGAGCAACGAACTCTCCCAAGTCATAATCAACCTGCTACAAAACGCCAAGGATGCCTTCATCGAAAATGGTATCAGGGAGAGAAGAATCTCCCTGAAAGTCTCGAGGGAGGGTGATTTTGCGCGAATCGTCGTATCCGACAATGCCGGCGGCATCGAAGAGTCGGCACTCGAGCGGATATTCGAGCCATATTTCACTACCAAACATACAGCCAAGGGGACCGGTCTCGGACTCTTCATGTCGAAGATGATAATAGAGAAAGGGCTCTTTGGCAGCATAGAGGCGAAAAACTGCGGTGACGGCGCCTGTTTCGTAATAGAGATTCCGCTGGCGGAGGAGACCGCGGATGTCGTGTAGCTCGAGACTTGTAAATCTGCGTCTGCTGTTGGTGGAAGATGAGGTGACCCTCGCCAAGTTGCTCAAAGAGGCGATCGGGGACTACTTTGCGGAGTTTGCGGTAGCGCATGACGGGATAGAGGGGCTGGAGGCTTTCAGAAAGCTCAGGCCCGATATAGTGATCACGGATATCACGATGCCCAGAATGGACGGGCTGCAACTCGCTTCTGCCGTAAAGTCGGAAAACCCGGATGTGCCGGTGATAATACTCAGCGCATACAGTGACAAACAGAAGCTGCTCGGTGCGATAGATGTCGGAGTGGTCAAATATTTCATAAAGCCTTTCGATCCGGAAGAGCTATTGAACTATCTTTGCGAACTTGCTCTGCGGATAAAAAAGCAGAACAGGATCAAACTGATGGAGCCGTTCGAATACGATCTTCAGAGTGAACAGCTCTTCAGGAACGGAGTCCTGGTGCACCTTAGCAAGCGTGAGAGCAGATTTATCGCCCAGCTGCTGCACAGCCCCAACCACTACCTCTCGAACGATGCGATCAAGGCCGCACTCTGGCCGGATGAAGAGGTGAGCGACGACAGGCTAAGAACCTTCATAAAGCGAGTCAGGCAGAAGAGCGACAGGGGGCTGATAGAGAATATATCGGGGCAGGGCTACCTTCTTGTCGGGGCCGGCTCAAAAAAGGGGTGACAGGGGAGTTTCCTGGTGTCTGAGCCTTTTGGTCAGCGCCAGACGATCTGAAGCGTATCTTCTAGTCTGCTCTCGTCGAAGTCGCTTTCGGGACTCTTCATGTTTGCTATATTGTTTCTGGTCTCTATGAATCTCTGAAGATAGTAGGGGCCGTTGTATCCGTATGACTTTAGTTCACGCATCATCGCGTTTATATCTTCGGGCTGCAGAAGGTCGGCGTGGACCGTAGTGCGTACTTCGAACTGCGTCTGGCTCGAGACAAGAAATTCGAGTGTCTTTATGAATCCTATGTACCTGCTCGATCCTGTCACATAGCCGAACTTTCCGTTCATGGCTTTGAAATCGAGGGCGATATAGTCGACCAGCCCCTCTTCGACGAGAGCTTTCACCATCTCGGTGTTTAGTCCGTTCGTATCGAGTTTGATTGAGAAGCCGTACTCCCTTATTTTGCGGCAGATCGGTATCAGCTCGTGTATCGTCGGCTCTCCTCCGCTCAGGACCACCCCGTCGAGCAGCCCTATGCGTCTTTCGAGAAAGTCGTAGAGCTCGTCTACGCCGTAGTTGCCCTCTTTGGCAAATACTATATCGCTGTTGTAGCAGTACATACAGCGCATATTGCAGCCGCAAAACCAGACTATACAGGCTAATTTGCCCGGATAGTCGAGATGTGTAAAGGGTGTAATATCGAAAATCTGTTTACCGTTCAACAAACTGCTTTCTTTGGCGATGTTCGCCTTTTTTGCC
>WGAW01000156.1 GCA_015494675.1 Hydrogenimonas sp.
AGCTGCGCAAGGCTCTCTTCGAGCGAAAAGAGTGCCATCGTATCGCGGTTCTTCTGCAAGATGGCCTGGTCGAGGAAACTGCTGTCGAGATCGCCGCTTAGATACTGCTCCTTTTTTCTCTGGATATCTATTCTGTCGTTCTCTATCAGCAACTTCTGCTTCTTTATCTGCAGCAGGCTCTTTCTAATGTTGAACAATGATGCGACCGCCTGCTTTATCATGGCCCTCCGCTGCGCCTCTATTCCGATGTCGCCCACTTTTCGAGAGGCTTTCGCATACTTTACGGCATACCAGATGCCGCCGCTTTTAAAGATGGGCTGATCGACCCTTACTGAGAGAGAACGGTTTATCTGGGTGCGGTCGAACTGATTTGAGTTGGAGTAGTCGTAACTTATCGTTACAGGGTTTATCCAGCTGAACTCGAGCTGACCGCTGTCGGCACTGTTCTTCTCGTGCTGAAGCTCGAACGACTTCTGTTTCAGCGCAGAGAGCAGCGACTCCGGCCCGCCGCCTGCATGAAGTGCCGCGGCCGCGAGGAGGCTACAGGCGAGAAAGCGCACGTTCAAAACGTTCGAAACCAAGTTCCATCTCCTCTTTCGTCAATGTGAGCGGCGGCAGAAAGCGGACCGTGTTTTTTCCGGCTTTAAGCACTACGACACCCTCTTCGAAGGCCGCATTTATCACTTCGGAAGCGTCACGCCCCTCTTTTACCCGAAGCCCTCTCATGAAGCCTATACCCACCTCTTTTTCAAACAGTTTTTTGTGGCGCGAGCAGAGATCTTTGAGCCGCTCTTCAAAAAGAAGCAGCATATGGTCTAGCCCGCCGCTCTCTTTATACTCTTCCAGAATATCGAGCACCTCCAGCGCGGCTCTTGTGGAGAGCAGATTTCCGCCGAACGTGCTGCCATGCTCTCCGGTTTTGAGTATATCTTTGTGGGTCGTCATGACGGCGCCTATCGGTACACCGCCGCCCAACCCTTTGGCCAGCGTTATTATGTCCGGTTCTATTTCGTAGAGGTTGCTCGCCAGCACTTCGCCGGTTCGGTAGATGCCTGTCTGCACCTCGTCGACTATGAGCAGCACATCGCGTCTTTTGAGCTCCCGGGCCAGCTTCTGCACCTCATCTTTATCCATAGGCTGAACGCCCCCCTCTCCCTGTACCAGCTCGATCATCACGGCAACCGTGTGGTCATCTATCAGCTCGTAGACGTGCGGTATATCCCTGGCATAGACGAAACCGTCGGGAAAAGGGCCGAAGTAGTTGTGCATAGACTCCTGCCCGGTGGCCTTGAGAGCGGTGATGGTACGCCCGTGGAAAGAGTGTTCGAGGGTGATTATCTTGTAGCGTTTCACCTCCCCTTCCACTTCGCCGTACTTTCTGGCCATCTTTATCGCGCCCTCGTTGGCCTCCGCACCGCTGTTGGCGAAAAAGGTTCTCACATCGTAGCCGCTCAGTTCGGCAAGACGCTTGGCAAGAAGGGCCTGCGGCTCTATCAGGTATAGGTTCGAGACGTGTATCAGCTTTTCGGCCTGCTCGCATATCGCCTTCGCCAACCTCGGATTCGCGTGTCCCACACTGCATACCGCTATGCCGCTGCCGAAATCCACATAATCTTTTCCGCTATCGTCGTAAAGTATCGAATTTTTCCCCTTTACGAAATTTACATAGTTCCTGGCGTAGGTCTGCAGCACATAGCTCTTGTCGATATCCTGAAGTCTCATCTATATCCTTTCAACTTTTACTTTGACCTCCTGATAGCAGGCACTCTTGCCCATCAGGCTCTTCATCGGCGGTGTCAGGTAGTTTACGCCGGGGGTTCCCGCATATATCAGCACGCAGTCGTCACGTACATCCTCGCTTACCTTTGCCGGCAGCTTAACCTCTCCATGTTCGGAATATATGCGCACACTCTCACCATCCGCAAAACCGAGCGACGGATGAAGCATTACGAAGTTTTCGCGCCGAAACTGGCTGTTCAGGGAGTGCGGACTTTTGGGTGTCAGCAGCCAGAGACCCTCCTCCTCATCGTCGAAGTCATCCTCGAACTCCTCCAGAAACTCGTAGTTGCCGCTGTCGGTATCGAACTCTTCGGCGTAAGGGAACTCTGCGTACGCCGGAGATTTGAGAAACTCCCCTTCGCTTATACACTGATCCAGCATATACTGAATATAGTAGCGCTCCTCTTTTAGCCCTTCGAGACCGAGTGTTTCGAAGAGGTATTTCGTAAACTCATATTCGCTTATACCGAACTCCGCTTCTTTTA
>WGAW01000157.1 GCA_015494675.1 Hydrogenimonas sp.
AGATGGTGTTTATCTCTATGGTTACCGTAGCGGTATCGGACTGGTTGTTCTCGTCGGTTATCGTGTATGTGAAGCTGTCGGTGCCGATATAGCCGGGATTGGGGGTATAGGTGAAGTTTCCGTCGGAAGATATTTGAAGCGTTCCGTTTGCGGGATCGGTATAGGAGGTGACCTGTATGCCCACTCCCGAGTCGTTGTTCAACAGATTGTCGGTAAGAGGGTTGTCCGGTGTCGTCGAGTAGCTGTCGTCGACGGCATCTAGTATGGCGTTTGCGGTCTTTATCACTATGTTGTCGATTAGAAGCCTCTCTCCACCGGCATATGAGACGTTATATTTGATTTCGAGCAGAAGCTTGCCGTTTGCATCGGTCGTAGAGGTCAAAGTCAAGTGTTGATAAACCGGATCGATCGAACCGTTTGCCGAAGGAATCACCTCTCCGTCGACTAGAGGCTGAGCGTTCGCTTTTATGTATATATAGTCTATATAGGGGCCTGAACTCTCCCATCCGCCGATACCCCAAAGATCCAGATCTATAGTGACACTCTTGTTGGCATTGGATGATCCGAAATCGTATGTTTTGCTCTTCCATATATTGTCGTCGTCGATCCTGAGGACTTTGGAGTTGATCGGATTTCCATAGTAGACGAGCGATGTACCGCCGGTAGTCCATCCGTTTTTCGAAAGCTCGAAGTCGTCTGTAAGTGTGTCGCTCCACAGTGTAGTCGCCAGAAGAGTCAAACAGATTGCCAAAATTCTCAATAGTCTCATACTCTACTCCTTCGCAGAAAACGGATAGATCGCTTTTATGATTTGCCGCTCCTCTTTCGTGATATTCCGTAATATAGCCGGGAAGAGTCCGACTCTTTTTCAAAAAACGGCCCCGCCATCGATTCAGACCTTTTTGGCGATTTCGAACGCATTGCCGACAGCTCTTATGAAAGCGTCTCTTACGGCCCCTTGCTCCAGGGCGGAATAACCGGCCGCTGTCGTTCCACCGGGACTCATAACCTCATCTTTTATGAGTGCCGGATGGCTGTGTGAGATTAGCGGCGCGAAACCTTTGAAGAGACCCTCCACCAGTTTCGTCGCGTCTACCCTTTTCAACCCCTCTTTGACGCCGCCGTCGGCCAGGGCTTCGGCAACGAGAGCCAGAAAAGCCGGTCCGCTTCCGGCAATGGCGGTCGCTATATCGAGCTCCTTTTCGCTCTCTACCCACAGGGTCTCACCGACCGATCCGAAGAGGGCTTCGGCCTCCTCCCTCTTCGTTTCGTCCCCGGTCAGGGTGGTCATCGAAGATCTGTAAGCCGCAGCCAGGTTGGGCATGGCTCTTACATAGTTTTCGGCCTTTATGCTCTTTTTGAGCTCATCTATGCCTGTGCCGGCGAGTACCGAATAGACGGTTTCGGCTTTTCCTTTCAGTTCGGCAGCCGTCTCTCTGAGCGCATGCGGTTTGACGCATAGGATAAGAGTCTGCCCATCTATCTCATACTTACCCAGAAGCGCCGTGGCGGCATGCTTTGCAAGGCGGTTGGTAAAGTGAAGCAGCCTCTCTCCGTCTCTTCCCACGATCGTCAGCTCATGCTTCTCCTCGAGCCCTTTCGCAAGCGCGAGAGCCATCTTTCCGGGGCCTACTATCGTGATTTTCATGATGCACTCTCCTCTTTACCCATATAGCTTTTCAGAGGAGCCGCTATCTCGAAACCCGGGTATTTGTGGTTATCGAGCACTATCTGCCCCATCAACCCCTTCTCCATGTTGAAGAGCAGCGGAGCCAGAAAGTTTACATGGGAGTTTTCCAGCGGAGTGTCCAGTATCATGATATTCAAAACCTCTATCTGTTCCGGGGTTTGAGCCTCCAGGCTCTTTACGGCGCTCTCCGGCAGATCGAAAATGTAGTCGTTTCTGAGCAGGGAGGGTCTGATCAGTATGAAAGAGGGTGCACTCTTTCCCCCTTTGTCGAAAAGTCTGAAGAAGTTTCCGTCGATCGATTCGAGCGTAACCTCTTTGCACGACTCAAATCCCAGGATAGGGAGGGCAGCTTTGAAATCCATAAGAAGACGTCCTTTACTCTACTGTGCCTCCGAAAGAGACCTTTAATGGGTAAGTAATAATATATCGGCTAAAATCTCTCAAAGTTTATCAAAAAGGTCCTGAATGTATAGTATCGTTTTAAAAACGATTGTTGCTTTTGCGTTGTTGATATCTGTAAACGGATGCAGCGGCAAAAGTGAACAGGAGTTCGAAAAGCCCGCACTCTACTGGTATCAGAAACTCATGCGAAGCGTGGCGGCCGGAAACCTGGAGAAGGCGGACGACTACTTTACCTCTCTCGAAAGCGAACATGTAGGCTCTCCTTTGATACCGGAGGCGATGCAGATTCTCGTTCAGGCCCATATGGACGAAGAGGAGTATCTTCTGGCAAACTTCTATCTGGACGAGTATCTGAAGCGTTACGGAAGCTCCAAAAACCGCGATTTTATCGAGTTTATGAAGATAAAGGCGTCGTTCATGGGGCTCAAATCTCCGCAAAGGGACCAGGAACTCATAGAGGAGACTCTACAGAAGGCGAAGAGGTATATTCGCAGCTTTCCCGACAGTGAATTCAAACCGCTGGTAGAGACGATGGAGGTCCGCCTGGAGATGACCCGATTTATGATGAACGAAGAGATAGCCTCTCTTTATGAAAGACGCGGCAAACCCGAAGCCGCACGTATCTATCGTGAACGCAATTCAAAAAGCTGGATCAAGAAGGAAGATCTGGCGCCTCCTTCCGAAGGGTGGCTCGAGTGGCTGTTTGAATGATCGTCGAAAGGTATCTCTCCGACCACTTGACAAAAGTGGAAAAAATCACTATATTTAAGAAAAATTTAAAAATTTGGAGGTTATATGCAGCTTAGCGACTATGGCGCATTTCCGGCCGATATTCCGGTGATCGTGGAGGATGATCTTTTTCTCTACCCTTTTATGATATCGCCGATATTTCTGAATGACGAGAAGAACGTTCAGGCGGCTGTCGAAGCGGTCGAAAGCAACTCCCTGGTGCTGGTCTGCCCGACAAAGCCGAACCACGAAGGGGAGCGGACCTTCGACGCGATCTACAATGCGGGAGTAGTCGGCTCCATCATGCGTAAGGTCACCCTTCCGGACGGACGGATCAAAGTGCTTTTCCAGGGACTTGCGCGCGGCCGCATAGTTGAAGAGGTCTCATCTTCACCTCTTGTCGCGAAGGTAGACATAATTCGCTCCAAGCCATACAACGAGCTCAAGATCGAGGCGCTGATGGAGGTTCTGCGTGAGAAGCTGCGCACGCTATCTTCGGTATCGAATCAGTTTCCGCCCGATCTTATAAGGACCATAGAGGAGAACCACGAGCCAAACCGCATAGCGGACCTTGTCTCGAGTACGATAAGAATCAAAAAGCCCGAAGCTTACGAACTCTTTATCGAAGAGGATGTCGAGCAGAGGATGCTGCTGCTTATAGACATAATCAGCGAAGAGATTGAGGCGAGCAAACTTCAAAAAGAGATTCGCTCGAAGGTCCACAACCGTATAGAGCAGGTGAACAAAGAGTACTTCCTGAAAGAGCAGCTTAAGCAGATTCAGCAGGAGCTCGGTACAGATACTCAGCGTGAAGAGGAGATCGAAGAGTACTACAAGAAGCTGGAAGCCAAAAAGCCCTATATGGGCAAAGATGCATATAAAGAGGTCAAAAAGCAGATAGACCGTTTTGCGCGCATGCACCCCGACTCCGCGGATGCCAATATGATACAGGGGTACCTGGACTGGGTCCTGGAGATACCTTTCGGAAAACTGGCCAAAAAGCATCTGAGCGTAGAGGATGTACAAAGACAGCTCGACAAGGACCACTACTCTTTGAAAAAACCGAAAGAGCGGATAGTGGAGTACTTTTCGGTAAGAGAGCTGGCGGAGCTGAGGGGGGTCAAAGACAAGGAGAT
>WGAW01000158.1 GCA_015494675.1 Hydrogenimonas sp.
CGGTCGAGCGGTATCCGGTTACATCGGAGCCGCAGAAACAGGGTGATAGAATGAAGTTGTCTCCCCCTCGCTCGCGCTCTTTCGTTCTGCCGGAGCCTACCATGTTTACGTTTGTGTTTATGATGTGGTAGGGGGTCTTTGCGGGCTTCATATCTTTTAGCAGGAAACTATCCGCTTTAGCGACCGGTACGTCCACTACACTCCACGGGAAGAAGGCCTCCATCAGCCGGTTTCTGTAGTAGCGGTGCATGCTCACATAGTTTATCTTAGTAAAGCCGGCAAGCAGTGCCGAAAGCGGTACCGAAACCAGGAAAAATTTTTCAAATCCCGTAAGCAGGGATGAGTTCGAGACTCCGATGCAGCAGGCGAAGATAGAGACGGCAAACACGGCAACAGCAAAAGCCGGCGCAATTTTAGGACTCTTTTTCGCATTTGCGCCCAGCAGAAGTATCAGTGCGGCAGCCGTGAAAGATATGAGTGCCGGCATAACCGCTTCACTTCCCGGCTCACTGATATATATGAGATGGTAGATCCAGACTATGATGCCGTAGAGCATCAGCGCAACACCGGCCGAAAGAAGCAGCGATACCGTGCCGGAAGGTGCACTCTTTTTCGTTTTGGTATGTCTGTAGGCACCCAGGAAAGATGCCAGTCCGGCCGCTACACTCGAAAGCGATACCTCCCCGATCCAGCCTGAAAGGTGAGTGTGAATGTAGTCGTGCAGGGGAGGGATACTACCTATTGCAAGCAAAAGGGTGCCTGTCATGAGGATCTTTCCGGCCCGTTCCCTATCCTTTCTCTGGGCAAAATATGAGACCTTTTGCCTCCATCCTCTCTGTAGGACGATCTTCGCTATGCACAGAAGATAGAGCAGAACGAAGCCAAGCCCCGTCCACAGAAAGATATTTCCAGGTGCGCTGAAGTAGACGATGGCGGTAAGAAACATAAAAATAGGCAGAAGAATCGCTATATTTACAAGAACCGAGCCCAAAAATGCGCCGATCAGACTCCAGAGGCTCAGTCCGTTGCCGGGCGTGAGGTAGTTTCCGTGATCTCTAAGCCAGGCAAGAATTTTTCCTTCCGTACCTGCATGGTCTTTACGTTTCGTTCCGTATGGAGATTCTAGTTCGGGTTTGACGTAGCGAAGCCACGTGAGACTGGAGCCTATATATCCACCGCCGGATACGGTAGAGAGGTAGTCCACCGCAGGCAGTACGCCGTACCGCTGCATCGCCTGCAAAAGCCCCAGGTTGAAAGTGGCCGATCGTATACCCCCGCCCGATAGTGCGAGGCCGAATGCATCTTTCGAAGGATCGCCCCTCTCCGTATCCGACAGCAACTCCCTCTTCTTGCCTATCCACTCATACTCTTTTTCGAGAATATGCCGATACATTTTTCCGAAAAAAAGATCGTGCAGCTCTTCGGCAGCCTTCTCTACGAGCTCCCGACTCTCTATCGGAACTCTTCGTGCCCTCCTTTTGAGCTCGTGTACTTTCAGCAGTGCATCTTTTCTAAAGCTCTCCGGGTCGAAAGTTTCGCTCTTGAAAAACGATTCGACGCACTCCGATTTCAACGGTGTCAGATCTCCGATCCCTTCCACTTTCTCAATCGGTTGAAAAATCTTCTCCATCTCCGAACTTATCGAATCTCTCATATTCTCAAACATCGGTCTCCTCCCGCTTCTTCAATATTATCTTTCCCGGAAACTTCACTTTCTCCCCGCTCTTTTCAAAAAGTAGCACCCCTTTGCATGCGACTTTTCCGCTCGCCGTGCATTCACCCGTCTCGACCGCCTCTATTTCGCCGCCCCTGATCTCCAGCACGAAGCCTTCGAGTGCCAGCTTCAGGGTGATATCGAAAACGATCTTCTCTATCGTCTCTTCGTCGACGCTGATCTCGATATATGGATGGTGCTGCGATCTTATGGTATGTTTCGAAAGAGCGAGGTAGAGAGTTTTGTCAGGGCTCTTTTTTGACTTTTCCAGAAACTCTTCTATCTTTTCATATTTCTTCCAGCCGTTTACGAGGATATCTTCGAGGTCTATATCCAGCAGCTGTGACAGATAGTCGCCGAACCTGTCGAGCAGACCTGCCGTTTTTCCCTCTTCGGTGCGTTCATCGACCCTTTTTTGAAGCTCTTTGAACTCTTCGTGCTCTTTGAGCCTGCGTTCCGCCAGCTTCGCCGTTTCGGGACTCTCCTGTAAAAAGATGGTCGCTACCGTTACCCTATCTCTTCTCATCGCCGCTCCAATCTTTTGCGATTATATCCGTATCGCTCTCTATGCTCTGCTCGCCCCTGTCTTTGAAAACGGAGATCTCTATACTCTTTTGTACTATATCTGAAATCTCGTCTACCTCGGTATCCATTTTTGAACCTTTTATGCGAATTTTCACTTTCGGAATTTTCTTCCCTTCAATCTCTTTGTGCGAACCTCTTTTTACGGATATTTTGTAGACTCCGGCCCCTATGAGCGCCAAGATACCGCCGCCTATCGCAACCAGAAGCAGAAGATTTCTGTTATCCTCTTCAGGTTCGCCTGCAGGAGTTTCAGCAGCAGGCTCCGACACATAGACAGTGAAAGGTTTACTTCCTATAATGGCTCCGTTGGGCATCATCGCTTCCGCATATACCTCGTATCGTCCCGC
>WGAW01000159.1 GCA_015494675.1 Hydrogenimonas sp.
AGACGATGCCGTCGGCTTCGAATCCTTCGATGGAGATATCGAGATTATAGACTCTTCCGGGCGTGAAGCCTATGTCGTTTAGCTGCCGCCACGCAAGCTCTACCGTATCTCTGTTAGCAGCCGTGAACGACTGGTGCCTGTATGTATAACCCAGATATCCCCACCTTTTGGAAGAGCCGCCTATGTCGACTCTCATATCGTCGACAGCGAGATTCATTCCGCTTTTGGGGTGGAATTCGCCGTGCCATTTGTCAAGAAGGTCGCCGAGCGAGACCGGATCGTCCGCGACAAACGCCTCTATATTTGCGGAAGCGCCGGTTGACCTGTCCGAGTTTATGGGGTCAAAAAAAGTGAAGAGACCGGCTCCCGCTTTTGTGAGCAGAAGCGGGATACCGAGAATTGAGAGCTTTCGCAATTTCGCTCTTTTACGGAAGCGATTCGAAAGATCCGTCTATATACTTGATTCTTGGAACTCCCGTTCCGTTGTCGAGGTGGCCTACCTCTTTACCGTCTTTCATCAGAGGTGTCGTAGCGTTGTAGTCGATCTCATCATCGTTGAGTACAACGGTTATGGATAGACCGTTTCCGCTCGTAAGTGTAACGTTTCCGTCACCGTCATCACTGACATGAGAGACCGCATTTACGGTCGTTGGACCGTACACATATGCCACAGTCGCATCTGTCATATTGTTATCGGGTCTGTATTCGAGTTGAAGGTTCAGACTCATGTCGTCGAGTCCTGCCCGCTTCAGGGTTCCGCTTGCGGTCACTTTCAGGTGCGGTTTATCATTAACGTGATCCATGTCGCTCAGGTTCATATCGGCTGCATTCATAAGGTTGACTCCGAAAGTTCCGTCAAGCTCGGTCTGTGTCTGGACATTTTTGATCATGCCGTTAAGAGTCATGCTGTCGGGAATGTATCCGCTGTTTCCTACTTTCATGTCGCTTGAAGTATCTACCCACATGTTGTCTATATTCGGAACGGCGCCGTTGGAGCATGTACCGTTGAACGTGACCGAAGCATTGATGAAGTCATCGTAGTAATACTCTTTCCCGTCAATGGTTTCATCGAAATTTCCGTTGCCGTCCGTGTTCACGAGATAGCCGGAACCGTCACTCATATTTACGTCAAAAGTGCTGTTGGCGTAGTCGACATAGGTACCGTCGGATTGGTTGTAGCATCCTACATGTCCGCCCACTTCTGTCGTGTAGACCTCGGTAAAGCCTCCGTTTGTAGCAAGAGAGGAGTTCATCGTGTAGCCCACTTTTAGAGTGGCGGATGCCGTGTAGTTGCTGTCGAGTGCGCCGTTGAGCGTGATTTCGTTCAGCTTCACGTAGTTGAGTCGGAACGAATCGTTTTGGTCGGAGGCGTTGTAGTCGTATCCGACATCCGCTTTGAAACCTTTGATTCCAACCATGGTGCCGTCGGCCGTAGAGAGGTTTATGTCACTGACCTCAAGATGCGCTCCGTCGGTTGTTTTTGTGAGGGCGGCGTTGGCCTGCAGGGTCTGCCGGGTCTGATTCGCTTCGTAGAGCATCGTCGCGGGAATGGTGCCGTCGAAGGCCGCAGTAAGGGTCGTGAAGCTGTTCGGATCTATTTTTGACGGATCGGCCGCCGGGAGTGTAATCGTTCCGTTTCCTACCGTAGAAGAGGCTCCGCTTACAGTGTCTGTTATTACATAATTCCATACACTTGAGTTGAGGTCGGCTCTTGTCAGGTTTGCATCCCTGCTAGCGTTTGTGAGCGTGACCAGATTGGTATTTACCTCGGTCAGGTTATTATCTATTCCTTCGCCTACGGCATCGAGCAGATTTCCGAGAATCCTACCCGCAAGGTCACCGTTTAGAGTCACATTTTCAACTACAGACTCCATGCCTTTCGCTTCGGTATCGAAGAGGCCTCCATCTTTAAAGAGATTGTCTCCCTGGGTGCGCAGGTTTTGGAAAAACTCTTTTGCAGCCTGTACGTCATCGACAGTACCGGCATCGTCCGGTACTTCCGGAGTAAATGTTTCGTTGTTTTCCGCGGCTTCTACAAACGGGGTCGTTACATTGTTCTCCTGCATCTTCTGTGCAAGAATATCCGTGACATTGCCGTCGTCACCCAAAATCCCGTCGGCCGCATCTTCGGCTATATCTTCCACAACATCCTGAATCGAGCGGTTGGCATCCTCTGCCGCTTTGTGGAACGCCTCTATGACCTTTGCATATATTCCTTCGGTCGGATCCGAAGAGATGGGATCGGTACCGAATATCTGAGCGGCGGCTACGCGTGCCTCTTCAAGCTTCTGACCGTCGATTGTAGCATTCGGATCCCCCTGTGTAGCCATCATATACATAATATGGGTGGAGGGAGCAATATTTACCGTAACATTTCCCTCCTTCACATCAGCCGCCGAGAAGAGCTTCGTATCGCTCGGACAGGCGGCTGTCTTGTTGGTGTCGGGGTAGTAGAGAGTAGAATTTGAATCGCATGTGACCTTTACAACCGTAACGCCTTTGTAGCCGTCGAGATCGATCGTATATGTACCGTTGCTGCTGTCGGTTCTGCCTCTGCCTATGACCGCGCCTGCGGCGCTGCCCTTATGTACCTCTACGACACCGTTTAGGATCAGTTCGTCCACCGCCTTTCCGGTTATCGTAACGCTTGCCGCGGTGACGGCAGGTGTGCTTCCGCCGCCTCCGCATCCGCTGAAGAGTATGGAGCCTGCCAGCAGTGCGCTGGCAACTACACTTATCTCTCTTTGTCTTGTCTTCATTGTTTGCTCCTGCTGAAATTTGATTCGAACCGTTCCAATTATAGGAGCATATTCTTTAATAATAAATAAAACATATCTATTTGAGTAAAAATGATAACTATAAATTATGCAATACAGGGGTGTTGCCACTTTTTCAGGTAGGAAAACGGTAATGTATGCAGCGGTTTCTCTTTCGCTTTCAGGTACTATAATCGGCATTATAGAGGTTTACATTTAGCATCTTTTTCGCAATTTATAGATTTCCTGTGATAACGCTGTTTTTCTCTCGTCGCTCAAAACAGTTGATAAAGAACTTTTGCGCTACAATTTCAAATACTGATTTTACGCAAAAAGCGTAAAATCATCTCGAAATCTGATATTTCGAAGCTTTAGGGGGTTGTAGGGCCGCTCACCCCCTGCCGAATTGCGGGCTTTGCCCGGAATTTGCGTAATATCAGGTAATTAAAAAAGGAAGAGATCTTGCAGATAAAAGAGATTCAGCAGTACTCCGAGGTACGACCGAAGGCGAGGGCATATCTATGCTACCTGCTTTCGAGGAATATTCCCAACAGAACGCCGGAAGTTACGCTCGATACGATTATGGCGGCTCTGAAGAAGATAAAAAAAGAGGTTAGAGAGATCGATACGCTCTATGTGCTCGACCCGAAGGGTAGACAGATAGCCAACAATATAAGCCGGATACAGGCGTATCGTACCGGCGAGGGTGAGAACAGGGCGATGCGCGCCTACTACTACAGGGCCGTCAGGGAGAAAAGGTGTATATTGACAGATCCGTACCCGTCTAAAATAGGCGGCACACTGGTGGTCACGGCCGCCTACCCGGTCTACAACGACAGAGGGCAACTGCAGTATGTCGTATGTGCCGATATACCGCTGGACAAACTGCTGAAGATGGTACACCCTGCATCCGCGGAGACGCTCTTCGGCAGATTTTCTAAAGTGGGTTATGCGATGTTCTCCGTCTCTCTTTTGGCGGTAGCCCTTCTGCTCTTTCTCAACGGAATCAAGAGCTTTCTGACATACGGTTTCAACTTCATCCATATCGATGTAAAGGAGATGTTCGAAGCTACGATTCTTCTGACACTCTCGCTGGCGATATTCGATCTCGTAAAGGCGATATTCGAAGAGGAGGTGCTCGGCGAACAGAAGAGGGGCGAGCACGACGAGATACACAAGACGATGATCAGATTTTTGGGATCGATCATCATAGCGCTGGCGATCGAAGCGTTGATGCTCGTCTTCAAATTCGCTATAATCGACCCCGAAAAACTTGTATACGCGGTATATCTGATAGGCGGCGTTACAATGCTTCTGCTGGGGCTTTCGTTCTATCTCAGGAGTATAAGGAAAGAGTCTTGACGGTTGCGGTAATCGATTACAATATGGGGAATCTTGCAAGTGTTCGCAACGCTCTTGCGAAAATAGGAGCCGACTCGAAAGTGGTCTCCGATCCGCATGAGGTCGCCGCTTTCGACAGGATACTGCTTCCGGGAGTCGGGGCTTTCGGCGACGCCATGGAGCATCTTCGCGAAAGGGGCATGGACGAAGCGGTGACGGAGTTTGCCGCATCCGGAAAGCCTATGCTTGGAATCTGTCTCGGGATGCAGCTGCTTTTTGAAAGGAGCAGCGAATTCGGAAAGCATGAGGGTTTGGGGCTCATTCCGGGTGAAGTGGTGCCTTTCGATCCAAACCTTTTCGAGAGCCCGCACAAGATTCCCCACATGGGCTGGAACGAGCTTTTCGTGCAGAAACCTACACCGATATTTTCCGATCTTCCCGGCGAGTTCTACCTCTATTTCGTCCACTCCTACCATGCCGTCACGGCGCAGGAGTATGTCATAGGAGTGAGCTGGTACGGCTACCGCTTTGTAAGCGCCGTTCAGAACGGAAACATTTTCGGGATACAGCCGCATCCGGAGAAGTCTCACGACAACGGTTTGAAAATTTTGAAAAATTTTGTTGAGTTTTAAAGGATAACAGTTTGGAAATACTACCTGCGATCGACCTAAAAGACGGAAAGGCCGTCCGCCTGACGAAGGGTTTGATGGATAGTGCGAAAATATACAGTGACGAACCCTGGCGGCTCGCTAAAGCGTTCGAAGAGATGGGGTCGAAGTGGCTTCACCTGGTGGATCTAAACGGTGCATTCGCGGGAGAGCCGAAAAATCTGAAGCAGATCGAAAAGATTCGCAAAAACTGCAACCTTAAAATGGAGCTCGGCGGCGGGATTCGTGATGAAGAGACTATAAAACGGTATCTCGACCTTGGAATCGACAGACTCATTCTGGGTTCGATAGCCGTAAAAGATCCGGACTTCGTGAAGAAGATGGCCGCCAGATACCCTATAGCCGTCGGAATAGACGCCGTCGACGGCTATGTGGCCGTAGAGGGGTGGGCGGAGGTCAGCAGCATGAAAGCGACCGATCTTGCCAAAGCTTTCGCCGAGTGCGGTGTCGAGGCGATCATCTGCACCGATGTGGGGCGTGACGGTACTTTGAGCGGCGTGAACGTCCCCTTTACCGTCTCTATAGCCGAAGCTTCGGGAGTCGATACGATAGCGAGCGGCGGAGTGCGCGATATGCGTGACATCAGAGCGCTTCTCGAGACCGGAAAAGTCGCCGGGGTGATCGTCGGTAAAGCCTTTTACGAAGGAACTCTCGATCTGAAAGAGGCCTTCGGGGCCGTATCGGTTTAGGTTCAGGCACGCTTCTGCACCGTCGTTAAAAAAATTCTTAATCTTATTTAAATAGTCCAGACGATAAAATGAGCAAAACATATTCTATTCAATGAAGGATACCCATTGAAAATAATGGTAGTAGACGACAGTTCGACAATGCGAAGGATTATAAAAAACACCCTGGGGCGGCTGGGATACAAAGATCTGCTGGAGGCCGAAGACGGCGCCCAGGCGTGGGAGGTGATGCAGCAAAACCGTGATGATATCGGGGTGTTGATTACGGACTGGAACATGCCCAACATGAACGGTCTGGAGCTTGTCAAGAAGGTCCGTTCCGACGCCGCTTTCGAGGATATTCCGATAATCATGGTCACTACCGAGGGCGGTAAAGCGGAGGTGATCACTGCGCTCAAAGCGGGTGTCAACAACTACATCGTCAAGCCTTTCACTCCGCAGGTTCTCAAAGAGAAGCTCGAAGCGGTGCTCGGCCTTAACGACTGATGCAGGAGACATACCATGAACTGAAGGTGACGCCTTCGTCGCATCAGGAGCTGTTTCTCGACTTTCTTCAGACTCTGTTTGAAGATTCGATCGAGATAGGTGAAAAGAGTCTTCTACTGCGTTCAAACGATCGTCTCGACGACATTGCGTGGGGTGCGGAGCAGTTTGCCGCCGCACTTACTGAGAGGCTGAAGGAGGATGTTTCGGTTCGGATCGAGCTTAGCGAAAAGAGAAACGAAGACTGGATAGCTCTCTACAGGGAGTCTATCAGGCCGGTCGAGATAGGGCGCTTTTACATCCATCCGAGCTGGGAGAGTCCGGTGGAAGGCAAACTAAACATTTCGATCGATCCGGCACTGGCATTCGGGTCGGGGCACCATGAGACGACTGCAGGGTGCCTCGAAGCCATCGGCAGAACGGTTGAGAGCGGAGCGACCCTGCTCGATGTGGGGTGCGGCAGCGGCGTACTCGGAATCGCCGCTTCGATGCTCGGAGCCAGAGTCGATGCGTGCGATACGGATCCGCTGGCTGTAGAGAATGCGATCAAAAACTTCGAGCTCAACGGCTGCACGGTCGAAAAGATCTGGGAGGGATCCGTAGCCGGGACGAAAAAATCTTACGATATAGTCGTCGCCAATATTGTCGCCGATATTCTACGCATGATCGCCGAAGATCTGAAGGCGCGCACGAAAGAGGGCGGTATTTTGATACTTTCGGGGATACTCGAGAGCAAAGAGGGCTCAATAGAGAAGGTTTTCGGCGATATGGAGCTTCTTGAAACGTTAGCCGAAAACGAGTGGCGTACAAAAATCTATAGAAAGAACAAGGATAGAAATGGCGGATAACAATCCAAAAAAAGATCCGAACGATCAGAACTTTTTCAATAAAAACCCGCTTTTGACATTCGCTATCTTCTCTCTGCTTATCATAATACTTTTCAAGAGTTTTATAGATACGCAGGAGGGGCAGTTCGGAGCGCAGAATGCCTCTTCGATGGGTGGCGGCACCGCGATAACCCAGACGAAGACCGTTCCGTACAGCGACCTGAAGAAGATGATCAGAGAGGGGCGCATAAAGTATGTGTCGATCGGTCAGACTACGATAAAGGCTATCTCGAGCGAGGGTGGATACAAGACGCTCTACATCGCCAAAAAGGTCGGCGAGGACAACACCCTGATACCTCTGCTCGACAAAATGGGTGTCGAATACAGCGGCTATATCGAAAGTAACTGGCTCGGAGAGGTACTCTTCGGATGGGTACTTCCGATTCTCATCTTCTTCGGCATCTGGATGTTCCTGGCCAGCAGAATGCAGAAGAATATGGGTGGCGGTATCCTCGGCATGGGGAGCGCCAAAAAGCTTGTGAATTCCGAAAAGCCCAATATAACCTTCGACGACGTCGCGGGTGTCGAGGAGGCCAAGGAAGAGGTCAAGGAGATAGTGGAGTTCCTGAAGTATCCGGAGCGCTATATACGCCTGGGTGCGAAGATTCCCAAGGGTGTTCTTCTGGTCGGACCTCCGGGTACCGGTAAGACGCTGTTGGCAAAAGCCGTGGCCGGCGAGGCGAGCGTACCCTTCTTCTCCGTTAGCGGGTCGAGCTTCATAGAGATGTTCGTCGGGGTCGGTGCCGCAAGGGTCAGGGACCTTTTCGAGCAGGCGAAAAAAGAGGCCCCGGCTATCATCTTCATAGACGAGATAGACGCCATAGGAAAGAGCAGAGCCGCAAGCGGTCAGATCGGCGGCAACGACGAGAGAGAGCAGACTCTAAACCAGCTTCTGGCCGAGATGGACGGATTCAGCTCCGATACGCCCATTATCGTCCTTGCCGCTACCAACCGTCCTGAAGTTCTCGATCCGGCTCTTCTGCGTCCGGGGCGTTTCGACAGGCAGGTACTGGTGGACAAGCCCGATTTCGAAGGGCGTGTCAAAATTCTGAAAGTCCACGTAAAGCACATAAAGATGGCACCTGATGTCGATCTGGAAGAGATCGCACGACTTACAGCCGGCCTTGCGGGTGCCGATCTTGCGAATATCGTCAACGAAGCGGCTCTTCTTGCGGGACGTAAAAACAAAGAGCATGTGGAGCAGGAGGATTTCCGTGAAGCCGTCGAGAGGGCGATCGCCGGACTGGAGAAGAAGTCGAGACGAATATCTCCCAAAGAGAAGCGGATTGTCGCCTATCACGAGAGCGGTCACGCACTGATAGCGGAGACTACAAGAGGTGCCAGGAAGGTTTCGAAGGTCTCCATAATTCCGAGGGGACTCGCCGCCTTGGGGTATACGCTGAACACTCCCGAAGAGAACAAATATCTGATGCAAAAACATGAGCTTGTCGCCGAGATCGATACACTGCTGGGCGGAAGGGCGGCCGAAGAGGTCTTTATCAAAGAGATATCTACAGGAGCCAGCAACGATCTTGAGCGCGCCACCGATGTGGTCAAGGCGATGGTCAGCCTCTACGGAATGAGCGACGTCGCAGGCCTAATGGTGTTGGAGAAGCAGACAAACATGTTTCTCGGCGGGGGCATGAGCCAGAAAGAGTATAGCGAGAAGACCGCAGAACAGATGGATGAGTTTGTTAGAAACTTCCTGGCCGAGCGCTACAAACATGTCGTAAACAGGCTCAAGGAGTACAGCGGAGCGATAGAGGAGATGGTCCACGAGCTGTTCAAGTCGGAGACGATAGAGGGTAAGAAGGTTCGAGAGATTATACGCAATTACGAAGAGGAACACGGGATAAAATCGCGGCTCGTGGATGACGAAAACTCGATGGAAGAGGATCTTAAAAAAGAGAGAGAGGATAAAGAGGCTCGAAACGGCGAAGAGACCGGAGAGTAGAGATGGGCATGAACGGTACCTTCATGAAAATCGGATGGCGATACATACTTCCCGTATGGGGTGTTACACTTCTTGTACTGGTTTTCAGTGACGAAGTGCTGCTGAATCTTCTGCTTATAGCGCTCAGTTTCCTGGTCGCCTATCTTTTCTACCTGCCGGAGCGTACCGCGACAGAAACTTCCGAAAGTGCCGTTTTGTCACCGGTTGACGGTACCGTGCTCTCTGTAGAGAGGCGCAAAGAGGGCACCGCTGTCGTAATCGGAAAATCTATCTTCGACGGCAGTAGTGCCGTACGTGCACCGGTGAGCGGAGAGGTTGTAGAAAAGAGTAGGGTTCACGGCCTATTTATTTCGCCTGCCGACCGGCTCGCCTCGAGACTCAACGAAAACGGTTTGATCGTCTGGAGAATGAAGGGCGGAGAGGTTGTCAAAATGAGAATCGTCTGCGGTCTATATTCACTCGGCCTTCCGATACTGGCCTCCGAAGGGGGGCAGGAGGCCGGAGATTTGGCGGCCCATCTCACTGACGGCACCGTCGAGCTGCTTCTTCCAAAGAGTGTAAAGATGGAGTCGGCACCGGGCGACAAGGTGGTTGGAGGCTTTTCGCTTCTGGCGTACGGGACCGCTTGATGGCCGGCAGAGAGTTCCATCTGATCTACATACTTCCGAATCTATTCACGGCCGCCTCCATATTCACCGCCGTGGTCTCGATAGTATCTGCTATCAACGGAAATTTTGAAAAATCTGCCTGGCTGATCTTTCTCTCTCTGGTCTTTGACGGACTCGACGGGCGCATTGCACGCTTGACGCACACTACCAGCAGATTCGGGATAGAGTTCGACTCTCTTGCTGATCTTGTCGCGTTTGGAGTCGCGCCGGCACTACTGCTCTACCTCTATATAGGCCATGAGTACGGAAAATTCGGTGTTTTGGTTATGGCCCTCTACATAATTTTCGGAGCCATCCGTCTCGCAAGGTTCAACATAATGAGCCCGAAAACAGATCCGACGGTTTTCATAGGCGTACCGATACCGGCTGCAGCCATATTCGTATCGACATGGGTATTGATGTTCGTTCAGTATGAATCTCTGTACTCTTTGAGCGGTATACTTCTTACGGCCGCTCTTATCGTCTCTCTGTTGATGGTGAGTAACATCCGGTATCCAAGCTTCAAAAAGATAAATCTCGAAAAGCCGGCCCTGACCAAGACACTTATAGCTCTGATCGTAGCCGCCTCTTTGCTCTATCTATATCCGGTCGAAGGTGTCGCCTTGATTATAACCCTCTATGTCGTTTGGGGTGTAGGCAGAGCTGTGCGTACGATGATGGTGAAAAGGGTCGGAAAAGCTTGAAACTGGAGAAAAAAATTATCAATTAATAATATTTTATCAGTTTTGGATAGCTCCAATATGCTATACTGTCACAATAAAAACGAAAGGAGAGTCGATGTACGGTACAGATATCGGCAGAGTCAAAGCCATAAAACATTTGCCTAAAATCGAGATAAAAAACACTCTCCTACCTTTCAGCTTCTGATTTCGATAGTATCCGCAAGAGTCTGTTTATACCAAAATCGTGAAAATATCAAGGATAGAGTTATGAAAGATAGAGTATATATATTCGATACGACTTTACGCGACGGAGAGCAGAGTCCCGGCGCGTCGATGAACACGGAAGAGAAGATAAAGATAGCCATGCAGCTTCAAAGACTCGGGGTCGATATCATAGAGGCCGGTTTCGCGGCGGCAAGCCCCGGAGACTTCGATGCGATAAAGCGTATATGCGAAGTGGTGGACAGGAGTGTGGTCTGCTCGCTCGCAAGAGCGGTAGAGCGCGACATTGTACTGGCGGGAGAGTCGCTCGAAGGTGCGCCTCACAAACGGATACATACATTCATAGCGACAAGCCCCATACATATGGAGCACAAGCTCAAGATGAGACCGGACGAAGTTGTACGCCGCGCCGTCGATGCCGTTAAACTGGCCAGGAGCTTTACCGACGATGTGGAGTTCAGCTGCGAAGACGCGGGCAGAAGCGAGATATCTTTTCTCAAAGAGATTCTCGATGCCGTTATCGAGGCGGGAGCGACGACACTCAACATTCCCGATACCGTCGGCTACAGGCTTCCGCAGGAGATGGGAGCGTTGATAAAAGAGCTTCACGAGCATGTAGGTGAACGGGCGATCATATCGGTACACTGCCACAACGACCTCGGTCTGGCGGTGGCCAACTCGCTCTTTAGTGTCATGAACGGAGCAAGGCAGGTCGAGTGTACGATAAACGGGCTCGGTGAGCGTGCCGGAAACGCCGCCCTCGAAGAGATCGTAATGGCGATGAAGACCCGGTCCGATGTATTTGAGGGTGTAGAGACCGGTATCAATACAAAAGAGATATATCCGACAAGCCGGCTCGTTTCCGCCATAACCGGAATAGAGCCGCAGCCGAACAAGGCGATAGTGGGCAAAAACGCATTTGCGCACGAGAGCGGTATACACCAGGACGGCATGCTTAAATGTCAGGAGACATACGAAATTATGAGGGCTGAAGATATCGGGCTCGAGC
>WGAW01000160.1 GCA_015494675.1 Hydrogenimonas sp.
GCGGGCGGTTTCTGAAGCTGCTTATGATGGCGGCGATTATGGCGAGGTCTGCGGCGGGTTCGTTTATCTTTATGCCGCCCGCTATGTTTACGAAGACGTCGTACTGGTTGAAAGGGAGATCGAGCTTCTTTTCCAGCAGTGCCAGCAGCATCGTCAGGCGGCTGGCGTCGTAGCCCGTGGTGGAGCGTTTTGGGTTTCCGTAGCCGCTTTCTGCCACGAGTGCCTGCACCTCTATGACCAGCGGTCTGGTCCCTTCCATTATGACGGTAACGGCGCTTCCGGCCTGTGGTTTGCCGCGGCTGAAGAACCTGCCGGCTATATCTTTGGCGCTTACCAACCCCTCGTGGGTCATCTCGAATATTCCCACTTCGCTGGTGCTTCCGAAGCGGTTTTTAAAGGCTCTTAGCATCCGTATCTCTCTGCTTGCGTCTCCTTCGAAGTACAAAACCGTATCTACCATGTGTTCGAGCACCCTCGGGCCGGCGATGGAGCCCTCTTTGGTGATGTGGCCTATGATAAAGACCGGTATCTGCTTCTCTTTCGCCATCCTCATCAGGTCGAAGGTTATGGTGCGTACCTGCGTGACGCTGCCGGGGGCCGAGGGTATGGAGTCGGAGTAGAGGGTCTGGATGGAGTCGATGATGATGAGGTCGTAGCTTTTTTGAGAAACCTCCGCCATCACCGCTTCGAGGCGTATCTCGGGCAGCAGGTAGAGCGACTCGTGGTTGGCTCCGAGGCGGTTTGCTCGCATCTTTATCTGTGCTCCCGACTCTTCGCCGCTTACATAGAGCACCTTGCCGTTTCGTTTGGCCAGATTTCCGCCTATTTTAAGTAGCAGTGTAGATTTGCCGATTCCGGGGCTTCCGCCGATAAGCACGAGCGAGCCGGGCACTATGCCGCCTCCAAGAACGAGGTCGAGTTCGCTGTCACCGCTCGTGAAGCGGATAACCTCCTCCTCTTCGATCTGTGTGATAGGCTTCGCTTTGGGTGCGGAGCCTGTAGTCTGCGAAACCTCGGCCAATACTTTGCGCTGCTCTTCGGAGAGCTCGATGAAGCTCTCCCATGCGCCGCAGTTCGGGCATTTGCCCATCCACTTGGCACTCTGCATTCCGCACGCCTGGCACTCGAACAGCGGGCTCTTCTTTTTAGCCATCTGCGGCAAGCTCCTCTGCTCTGAAGCTTTTTAGAACGTTTCCGCCGTTGTCTATCACCTCTACGGAGTCGGTTGCGGGATTTGGCCGAAGCCTGAATGTTTCGCCGCTCGATCCGCTCTTTACGAAGTGTTTGGAGAGCATGTCGTAGCCTTCTGCGTCAAGCAGTTTTTCGAGCTTTTTTATCTGATCTTCCGTCAGGTTCCGCACATCTACATTGTGCAGTTTTCCCGAAGAGGGAACCTCGGCGCTCTCTTCTATGAAGATGGCATCGAGAATCGTATTTACAAACTCTTTGGGGTCGAAAGGTATCAGATCTTCGGCCTTCTCCCCGACACCTACGTAGTAGATGGGCAGTTTGAGCTCTTCGGCGATGCTAAAGAGCGCTCCCCCCTTGGCGGTGCCGTCGAGCTTGGTGATGATGATGCCGTCAATCTCTATCATCTCGTTGAAGGCTTTCGCCTGGTTTATAGCGCTGTTGCCCTGTGTGCCGTCGAGTATGAGTATCTTTCTGTGCGGTGCGCCATCCATAGCCTTGGAGCAGACGCGGACGATCTTTTTGAGCTCTTCGGCGAGGTTGGTCTGAGTGTGGAGCCGCCCGGCGGTGTCTATGATGACACGGTCTATTCCCTTCGCTTTGGCCGAGCTTATGGCGTCGTAGGCGACGGCGGATGGGTCGTGCCCCTGTTTAGTGTATACAATGGGAACATCGAGCTTGTCGGCCCATCTTTTAAGCTGCTCTATGGCGGCCGCCCTGAAGGTGTCGGCCGCACCGAGCAGTACGGTTTTGCCTTCGCTCTTGTACTTTTGGGCGAGCTTGGCGATCGTCGTGGTCTTTCCGGCGCCGTTTACCCCCACTATCAGCTCGACAAACGGTTTCTTATCGTCCGGTTCTATCTTTTCGGTGCGGTAGATAAAGAGCGATATGAGCGTGTTGTAGAGCTGTGTCCTGTTTATCTTTTCGGGTAGCGAATCGATGATCTTCTCTACAAGATCGTAGCTTACGTCGGCTTCGAGAAGAAGATCTTCGAGCTCTTCGGACGAGATCTTTTCGCGCTTTTGCGGTTCGGCCGACTGTATCGCATCTATGGTCTTTTTAAGACCCTTTTTCAAAAAACCGAACATTACTTGCCTGCTTCCTTGAGTGCATCTTTTATGTCGCTCTCGAGCATCTCTTCGGGTACCATGCCTATGTAGTGGCGGAAATATTTTCCCTTCACGAAAAGCACCGTCATCGGTATCGGGAAGTTTCGGGGCTGGTGCAGCATATCGGCCGTTTCGGACGCCAGCTTCATATTTGCGGGCGAGTTGGAAACGAAATAGTCTATTTCGTGCTCCTCTTTGAACCTCTTTACAACCCTGTTCGGAATGTTCTCTTCGACCAAAACGGCGACCACACTCATTTTGCCGGCATATTTCTTCTGCAGACTCACGAGGTGCGGAATCTCCGCTTTGCAGGGCGGGCACCATGTGGCAAAGAAGTTCAGCAGTACGACCGGCTCACCGACACTAAAAGAGATCCCTTCGTCGTTGAGTGTCGCTTTTATCGTTTCGTTCAGATCTCTCAAGATAAAAGCCGCCGGTTTCTCTTCCGTTTTTTCGCTCTTTACGCTCTCATCTTTCTTTTCGCCGCAGCCCGTTAAAAGCAGCGCCGTTACGGCTACGGCGCATATGGAGATCAACTTTAGATTCATAAGCTTGTACCCTTTTAATAATTTGTTAAAATAGAGCCCATTATATTCAAAAAGGCCTTAAACTTGGAAAAGCGGATATTCAGGAGCATCTGTTTGAAACGGCTTGAAAAGGCTGCCAAAAGCGGCAAAAAGCGGCGCAGTCGCATCGTGGCGAGGCGGGTCGAGCGTATTATTGAAAGATATAATCCGAGCTCCGTTCTGCTCTATATGCCGATGGCGCACGAGCCGGATATCAGGGAGCTCTTCAGAAGGCTGTCGCGCAGGCGTAAAATATACGTTCCGTTTATGGAAGGAGAAAGTTTCAAGGTGGTACAATATAGACTGCCTCTGCGAAAAAAACGCTTTGGCATAATTGAGCCGAATAATTCACATTTTTATCTGCCGAAAATAGAGATGGCGGTCGTTCCGGTCGTGGGGGTTGACGGAAAGATGCGCCGAATAGGATTTGGAAAAGGTATGTACGACAGGTTTTTTGCATCGTTGAAGAAGAGGCCGACAACACTGTTTGTGCAGCTTTTTAAGTGTTATACCAAAGAGATTGTAACCGATAGTTTCGATATCGAGGCAGACTACTATATAACCCCCGAAGATATTATAGTCCGAGGGAAACGATATGCTGACAGAGATTTTGATAGGAGGTGCCGCGGCAACCGTTAGCGGGGTTGCAGCATTTTTTATAACAAGAAAGATAGACGCTTCGAAGTACGACATCTATGTGGAGCAGGCCAGGGCGAAGGCCAAAGCCATAGAGCATGAAGCGGAGGTCGTCCTTCAAAACGCCAAGCTCAAAGTGGCGGAAGCGGAGCTGGAGGCTAAGCAGAAGTACGAGGAGGAGCTCGAGCGTGTAAACAGCGAGTTCAAGAACCGTATGGCGCAGCTCGACAAAAGAGAGGAGAAGCTAACTTACAGACTCGAAAACGAGCTCAAACTGGCGGCCGAAGAGAGAGAGGAGATAAAGAGAGAGAGGGCGGAGATCAATGCCCTGCGCGAGAGGCTCGATTCGCTCAAAAGCGAATACGAGACAAAACGCGAAGAGGCGCTGAAGGTTCTGGAGCGGGCCTCCGGCCTGACTACCGAAGAGGCGAAAGAGCTTGTCCTCAAAGAGGCCGAAGAGGATGCGCGAGGCGAGATAGCGCATATCGTGCGAAAGTACGAAGCCGAAGCGAAGATAGAGGCCAAGCGGAAAGCGAACTACATTCTGGCACAGGCGACTACGCGCTTTGCCGGCGAGTTCGCCGCTGAAAGGCTCATAAATGTCGTGCATCTTCCCGACGACGAGCTTAAAGGGCGGATCATCGGCAAAGAGGGGCGTAATATCAAGACGCTCGAGATGCTGCTTGGTGTGGATATCATAATAGACGATACACCGGGTGCGATAATATTGAGCAGCTTCAACCTTTACCGCCGCGCAATAGCCACAAGAACGATAGAACTTCTGATAGAAGACGGCCGCATACAGCCTGCGCGCATAGAGGAGATCTACGAGAAGGTCACCGAAGAGTTCGAGCAGAAGGTACTCGAAGAGGGTGAACAGATTGTGGTGGATCTGGGCCTTTCGTCCATGCATCCCGAGATAGTCAAACTGATAGGCCGTCTGCGCTACCGCGCAAGCTACGGACAGAACGCTCTGGGGCACTCGCTGGAGGTGGCCCACCTGGCCGGGATTATGGCCGCAGAGATGGGCGGAGACGATGTACTTGCCAGGCGTGCCGGAATACTGCACGATATCGGCAAGGCGCTGACACACGAGTATGCCGGAAGCCACGTCGATCTGGGTGCCGAGATATGCAAACGCTACAAGGAGGACCCGGTAGTCATAAACGCCATCTATGCGCACCACGGCCATGAGGAGCCCGTAAGCGTAGAGTCTGCGGCGGTATGTGCGGCCGACACACTCTCGGCCGCCAGACCGGGGGCGAGGCGCGAGGTGCTCGAAAGCTTCCTCAAAAGGGTCAAGGAGATAGAAGAGATAGCCACATCCAAACCGGGAGTTCACCACGCCTACGCCATAAACGCAGGGCGAGAGGTGAGGGTGATAGTGAACGCTTCACTCATAAACGACGACGAAGCCGTCCTCCTAAGCAAAGAGATTTCGGAAGATATAGAAAAAAGTGTACAATATCCGGGAGAGATAAAAGTGAACGTCATTCGCGAGACCCGGGCGATAAACTATGCCCGGTAATAAAGGTGCACACTTTTTTCAAAGGCGCAAGGCGCCGCGGGCCCGCTGCCGAAGCGGACACAGCGTCAGCGCAGCCGGCCGGACTTGTTCGGTCGGCGTAATCAAACAAGATGAAAACAGAGAGTACAATATCCGGGAGAGATAAAAGTAAATGTCATTCGCGAGACCCGGGCGATAAACTATGCCCGGTAATAAAGATGTACACTTTTTTCAAATTTTTCAAAGGCGCAAGGCGCCGCGGGCCCGCTGGGAGACGTCGGAATTGAAAGCGAACTGCTTCGCTTTCGCGGCATCGCACGCCGAGGCGGTTATGTGGTAAATATCCGCCTACGGCCGGACAAGCGGACACAGCGTCACGAAGCTCGGTCGCAGGATCAATCTCATAGAAGAAGGAGTGAATATATAATGTCAGAAAAAACGTTGAAC
>WGAW01000161.1 GCA_015494675.1 Hydrogenimonas sp.
CCGGCTCGCTGGCGCTTTTAAGTGACGCACTGCACAACTTCAGCGATGTTTCGGCCCTCACCATCAGTTACTTCGCACAGAAGATCTCGGCCAAAAAGGCTACAAGGTCCGGCACTTTCGGTTACAAGCGCGCGGAGATCATAGCGGCTCTTTTCAACTCTTCCGTACTCGCAGGCATCGGTATCTATCTTGTCTATGAATCGGTTATGAGGCTTTACAATCCCCAGCCGGTGGTCTCGTCGTGGGTTATAGCTCTGGGAATGCTGGGAGTGGTCGTAAACGGCGGCAGTATCTGGCTGCTCGAGGCGGAAGCGGAAGGGAGCATGAATATAAGGGCCGCATATCTTCACCTGCTTGGAGACACCATCACATCGGTTGCCGTCGTAACGGGCGGAGCAGCGATCTACTTTTGGCATATCTACTGGGTAGACCCGCTGATCTCCATACTTATAGCCCTCTATCTCATCTATGCTTCCGTCTCTTTGATACGGGAATCTACAGCTATACTCATGGAGTTTGCTCCAAAACATATAGATATCGACAAGATAGCCGAAGAGGTGGGCAAAATACCCGATATAGAGAATATTCACCAGATTCATCTGTGGCGCCTTGGTGATAGGGAGATATTTTTGCAAGCGCATCTGGATTTCAGCAGGAACCTTACCCTCCAAGAGGCTACCCGGAGGATCGAAGAGGTCGAAAAGATGCTCAAAGAGCATTTTGGGATAACCAATGTCGTACTTCAGCCCGAATATATGCGCGATGACGAAAAAGATCTTATAACAGGAGAGAGCGATGATAAACCAGAGCAGTTCACCGTTGGCAAAACACCTCGTAAACACTCTTAGAGATGTGCAGTGCAATGCCATGGCTTTCAGGCACGGGCTCAAAGAGCTGGCAAAGCTGCTTCTGGCCGAAGCGGCGGAGAGCCTCCCTTTGGCGGAGCGGAAAATTCTCACATGGCAAGGGGGATTCGTTGGAACGTTCGTGGATGAGAGCAGGGTCGTATGTGTATCTATCCTGCGTGCGGGTCTGCCTATGCAGGAGGGCGTTTTGGAGGTGCTTGCGGATGCCGAGGGCGGTTTTTTGGCCATGAAACGCGACGAGCGGACGCACGAGAGCCGTCTATACTATGACAGAATACCAGATCTAAAGGGAAAGACGGTGATTGTGGTAGACCCTATGGTCGCCACTGGCGGCTCACTGTACGATGCCCTGACGCTTATAGGGGAGCGTGGCCCCGATGCTATCGTCTCGCTCAACGTCATAGGTGCCAAAGAGGGGGTTGAGAGGGTGGCCGCGGCATTTCCGGGGGTTTCGATTCATATAGCTCAGATAGATCCTCATCTAAACAGAGACGCCTATATCGTTCCGGGCCTCGGAGATGCAGGCGACAGGGCTTTCAATACGCCGGATAGCGATTGAGTTTTTGCAAAATATCCTCTATTAAAGCGGGAAGTAGACTTTGTCTATAAGCTCCCGATACTCCGACTCCGGGTTGCTATCTATCGTTATTCCGCCACCGCTTTTGTAGACCAGCCCCCGCGGAGTCCGTTCGATATAGCGGATCATCACGGCACTCCATAGACTCCTGCCGTCGCAGACTCCGAAGACACCGGTAAAAAAGCCTCTTTCGTGCAATTCGATCGACTCTATGATTTCGCAGGTTCTCTTTTTGGGCGTACCTGTGATCGAGCCTGCCGGAAGCAGTGAATCGATGATGCTGCCGAGCCGTGCCGGCCAGTCGCTTTTGAGCTTCGCCTCTATGTGTGAACTTACCTGAAGCAGCGTCTTGTCGGCCGTGACGATACTCTCTATATATCGAAATTTTTTGACCCTCACACGATCGGCGACTATACCCAGGTCGTTTCTGAGCAGGTCGACCACCATCACATGCTCGGCCATCTCCTTTTCGTCGGCCATGATCTTTTCGGCCGCATTAGGTATGGAGGTGTCTATCGTCCCTTTCATCGGAAATGTACTTATGGTGTCGTTTTCGATCGTTATGAAAGGCTCCGGTGAGAAGCAGACGAAGCGGTTTTTGAACAGGAGCTTGAATGGGGCGTTGGCCCGCTCGTAAATCTGCTCCAGGCTCAGGTCGATCTCTATCGGTGTAGGGAACGTTAGATTCAGAAGATAGGTATTGCCAGCCTCTATCTGCTCTATCACCTTTTTGAAGGCGTCGGAGTATTTTGAGAAGGGCACCGGCTGTTTTTTCATCCGCGGGGCCGGGTACCCTGTCTTGGGCCTCTTTTTGAACGATACCCGAATATCGGGAGGGAGTTCATCCAGAGGTTCGGCGAAAATTTCACTCTTGTCGTAGGAGATGACGAAGAGAAAGGGTCTGCCCTCTTTTGCGAGGGCCGAGAGTCTATCCATTCGCGAGAATCAGTTTTTTCAGCGCCGCCATTCTTACCGCTACACCGTTTCTGACCTGCTCCAGCACTTTGCATCGCGGGTCGGCCAGCATCGCATCGTCTATATCTATGTTTCTGTGTACCGGACCTGGGTGCAGCAGCAGAATGTCGCGCTCACCTATCAGCTCTTTAGTTATGCAGTAGTCTGCGGCGTAATCTTTGAGACTGGCGTATATCGGATGCGCGTGCCGCTCGGTCTGTGTTCTGAGGCTCATGATGATGTCGACATCGTCGAGCACATCTTCGAGCCTGCTCGTGGAGGGGAAGTAGGTTTCGGGCATGAAGTGCGGAGGTGCTACGAGGGTTATCTCAATCCCGAACCTCGGCAGAAGGCGCATATTGGAGTTTGCTACCCGTGAGTTCTTTATGTCCCCGACGATCGCGATCTTTTTGCCCTCTATGTCGGAGCCGAAGTGCCTCTTTATCGTAAAGAGGTCCAAAAGAGCCTGGCTCGGGTGTGCGTGAGCACCGTCTCCGGCGTTGAAGATGGCGCAGTCCACATGGCGCGATATCTGGTACGGCGTGCCGCTTTGGGCGTGGCGCACCACTATGGCGTCCGGCCCCATCGCGTTGAGGTTCGCCGCCGTATCGTAGAGCGTCTCCCCCTTTTTTGTGGAGCTTCTTGCTACATCGAGATGTACCACGTCCGCACCGAGCTTTTTGGCGGCTATCTCGAAACTGCTGCGGGTGCGTGTTGAGTTTTCGAAAAAAAGGGTAATGACGAGGCGGTTTTGCAGAAGTTTGGGCGGCGGTTTGAGAAGGTACGATTCGGCATCGGCAAAAAGGTTCTCTATCTCTTCGCTGCTCAGGTCGTCAGTGGTGATGAGATGCCGCATACCTCTCCTTTAGTGCCGCTCTTTTAGAGTTTCGATTTTGAAATTATACCAAGTTTGTGACATTGGTCGTCGATTTTGATAAAATGGCGCAAAAGCAAATTCTATATCCGAAATCCGAGGAAGAGGTAATGAAACACTATATCAGAAAAATCTCTACATATGCTATGGTCGGCTCTTTGGGTGCGGCGGCAATGGTCATGTTCGCAGGGTGCGAGCAGAGACCCGAGGGCGGTGGGGACGCTTTTACCCAGGCGAGCCAGAAGCAGGGGGCGTTTGTAGTCATAGACGAGGTGGCCCCGAACCAGTACAAAATCGCGGAAGAGTATCCGGCCGATACAACAAGGGTAATCCTGAGAAAACTGGACGGCAGCGAAAAGATTCTATCGAAAGAGGAGCTCGATGCTCTCGTAGCGCAGGAGGCGAAGAGGATCGAGAGCGGAGAATCGGCGCTAACCCAGCCCAATGCCGGAGGGTTGAGCCTTGGTGAAGCGCTTCTTGCTTCCGCGGCGGGTGCCATAATCGGCAGCTGGATCGGTAGCAAACTCTTCAACAACCCGAACTACCAGCAGAATCGACAACGTGGCTACAAATCACCTTCGGCCTACCAGCGCAGCGTCAACAGCTTCAAAAAAGCGGCCAAATCGGGTGGCTCGAGCGCATCGAGATCTACGCGCTCCGGCTTTTTCGGCTCCAGAAGCGGAACCTCTTCGCGCTCCATGTTCGGTTCGTAAGGAGAGGCGATGGTATCTTTGCGCAAACTTAAGCCGCTGACTCCGGAATTTCTGGAGTCCATAGGCTTCTATTGGCACACCGACAGTGACAAGACCCCCTACGTTTCCGACGAGGCGGTTATAATAAGTGAAGAGGAGGCGGAGGCCTACTATGAAGCGGCCAACACACTCTACGCGATGTTCGTGGAGGCGGGCGAATATGTGATAGAGAACGAACTCTTCCACGAGATAGGAATACCGTTCAATCTGGTAGATGCGGTAAAAAAGAGCTGGGAGAACGACGTTCACTGGCATATATACGGCCGCTTCGACCTCGCCGGCGGCGTAGGCGGCGCTCCGATAAAGCTGCTGGAGTTCAACGCCGATACCCCTACGGCGCTTTTTGAAACTGCAATAGTGCAGTGGGCCCTTTTGAAAGCGAACGGACTCGACGAGGCGGGGCAGTTCAACAATATTTACGAAGCGATAAGGGAGAACTTCAAAAGGCTCATCGTGCTCGACGGCGATATAGAACTCTTCGAGGAGCACTACAGGGGGTGGAAGATACTCTTCAGCTCCGTGCGCGGAAACATCGAGGACGAGAACACGACGAAACTTCTTCAGAAGATGGCCGACGATGCCGGTTTTCATACGAAGTTCGCCTATGTAGACGAAGTGGAGTTTTCGGATGAGGAGGGTATCTTTTTCGAAAATGAGCAGTACGAGTACTGGTTCAAGCTGATACCGTGGGAGGTGATAGCGGTCGAAGAGAGCGATCTGGCCAGAATATTGACGAAGATCATGCAGAACCAGAAGGCGATCATCCTCAATCCGGCCTATACGCTGATGTTCCAGTCCAAGGCGA
>WGAW01000162.1 GCA_015494675.1 Hydrogenimonas sp.
AATCTGCATCCCATGCTGTTGTGTTCCTTTAAAATCTAAATCTTTTCGCGTGCGTCTCCTGCGGAAACTGTTTCGCGATCTCATCTTCACTGAAAGAGAAGCGGTAATTCTCCACATATCTCTTCAGCAGTTCGTAAGCCTCGTTTATACGCGCCATCTCCTCGTCGCCACCGCCCCTGTCCGGATGCTTTACGGAAGCCAGGTATCTGTACCTTCGCGTGATATCTCTCAGACTCACATGCGTCGGCAGCCCAAGCACTTCGAGCGCTTTATGCACCTCTTCGTAAGCACGGTTCATTTCGAAGCCGAAGCCCCCGCGCTCGCTCCGCTGCCGAGGAGATACTTGATGCGGTCATCCTCGAAATGCACACCCATTCCGAAAAAGAGGTTGAACGCTTCGGAGTTGAGAATATTGTCGGCTCCCATATATGCGTCCACGTGCTTGAAAAACCTGTAGCGCAAGGTGGTGCGCAGGCGCGGACTGCTGCCTCTAAGATCGTTTACTGCGTTGAAGTCGAAAGCATCCAGCGAAAGCTTGAGTTTGTCGTAATATGCGAAATAGTCCAGACCGAAACCGGCGGTACTCTCTATGAGGCCGCCTCTGAACATTATATCTTCATATCGCTTTCCGATCTGGGCGGAAGCGTAAAACTTCCCTTTCGCATGGTCGAGTTCGGCGGCGTATTGACCTCCCACCTTTTGGGAGTAGTCTGGTGCGGAGACGACATCGATCATATAGTGGCGGGTATATGTGGGCATATAGTCTATATGCAGCCCCCCTTTCATGTTCGCGTCATTCGCCAGATAGTAGCTCTGCAGTCCGAGATTCAGGCGGCTCTGGGTAACCGAGTCGAGATAATCTTCGAGTTTGTCAATCGTGCCGGTACCCTTTTTGAAGAAGCCGTCGAACGAGTTCAAAGCGCTGTGAAGCGGTTTTCTATTCTCGTCTATCATACCGTTTAGACGATCTTCGAGAGATTCGAATTTATCCGCCAGGGCGGGGAGCCTCTCATTCAGGGTGCCTCCGACACCCTTGAAAGAGTCGAGCGTATCTCGAAGCTTCGCCATGATATCGGGCAGATCGGAGTTGATCGTATCGGCGCTCGTGGAGAATTTCGAAGACATTCGGGCAAACTTCTCCGCCGCATCGTTTACCTTTTTTACCAGGGAGTCGACCCCCTCTCTGTTGTCGGCTATAAGCTCTTTAAGATCCGACGTAAGTGTGTCCAGATTGGAGAATGTCTTTTTAAGATGCTCTCTGCTTTCGGCATCGAGAGTCTGGCGCATTTCGCTTATGAAACCGCGCAGCTCGTCGGCAGCCTCCGCCATGCTCGAGGCCATCTCCTCCATCGAAGCCATGGCCTTCTGTTTCGTCAGCTTGCCCTCTTCTCTCAGGTATTCGTGCGCCGTTCCGGGAATTATGTTTATATATTTGCTTCCCAGCAGGCTCTCTTGCGTAAGCAGAACCTCCGAATCGCTCGGAATTTTCGCGTTTTTGTATATAAAGAGGGTTACGACCACTTTGGTTCCGGAGAGAGATATCTTTTTTACGTACCCTATCTCCACACCCTTCATCCTAACTTTGGCATGAGGCTCGAGACCGCTCGCATCGTCGATGACCGCCTGAACCTCATAACCCTTTTTGCCGAATCCCTGGAACTTGTTCACCTGCGTACTCAGCAAAAAGAGAAAGATCAGACCTATCGCTACGAAGAGGCCGACTTTCGCTTCGGTTTTCATTTAGTCATCCTTTAAAACTCCTGCTCGAATCTCTGCTCGAAACCGCCCAGAGGCACCAGGTTTATCTGAAAATAGAGAACCAGGTTGTCTATCGACTGTGCTCCGGCAGAAGTGAGAATGGGCCTCTTTTCATCTTTTATACCGAGGTTCAGATCCCAGCAGTGCCTTAAAAAGTGTACACCCGCTTCCCACCTTCTTATCTTCTGGTCGAGATTGTCGTAAGAGATCTTCGCTCTCCAGTTGTTTCCCGATTCGCTTCTGTACGCTCCGGAAACGGTAAAGAAGTCCGAACGTCTCTCGTTTTGCACAATCTTGAAGAAATGGGTTAACATTATATCATAGGCGGGTTGCCTATATTTGATATGGGAAGTGGCGCCTGAGAGAGATTTCATATAGTAGGAGTAGAAGATATCGCTATAAAATTGATAATTTTCAAGAAAGTTTACCCTTAACTCGTTCTCTATATCGCCATATTTGTGATCGCTCTTTTCATACAGAACCGGCTGTGAAACTCGGTAGTATAGAAACTCTTTTCCGTTTGGGTCGTATAGGTAGTTTACGGCGCTCAGCGCCATGTTTTCGTTGGGAGAGCGGAGAACCGATATGCTTGGGTCTATATAACCCTTTTCGTTACTGAAACTGGGACGGTTGTACGTGAGCCTCAACTGCAGGGTATGAAAACGCTCCGAAAACTTCCTGGCGAGATCGGTGTATATGTCGATTTTATGATAGTTTCTGAAAAATGTGTAGTAGCCGCCCGGTGCGGACGAGGGAAGATTCTGGTAACCTATATACGAATAGTAGAGATTCTCCGAAACCGAAAGATTCAGGTAGCCCTCCAGAAAATCGGTATAGAAGATAACGGGGGCGTTGATCTCCTGCAGTTGCATATGCTTTCCGGCCGCGGTAAAGAAGCTGCTTACCCTGTAGTCGGCGGAGTAGTGGAGGGCATCGAACCCCAAAAGTTTGTTCTGGTATCTGTGCAGCTGAATGATCGGAATGCTCTGCACCGTGTTTCTGTTCGATGCCAAAGAGGTATCGATAAAATATTTCGCGTATACGCCGGTGAAGTAGTCTGGCGTGTTGAAATAGTAGTTTATCCTCGACTGCACCTGCGAACTGTTTACGAGCTCCGCCGTAGTAAACGCCTGGAGGTTTTTGTAGTCGGGATCTTTCAGGTAGGTGATATCGGCATATAGGCCGTCGTGGTTGCCGCTTCGGGGCGAAGCGAAAACCCTCGGCGATTCGTAATTTGCCTGAATACCGTAGTGCGACCTGTTTCTAAGGTTGTACTCTTCTACGAAACTCTTTTTGTCTTTGAAGTAACCGGTGGTGATCTTTCCGCGGGAGCGCGGAGTATCGACGAACCTCAGCGTAGCGTATATGCCTTCTCCCCTTGCAGCCCTTATCTGCGGGTCTATCTCCAGATCCCACTGCGGATCGGGAGCGAAGTATATCGGCTGGGTATAGAAAAAGCCGTCTCTGGAAGATACCCCGAAATATGGGCGCAAAAAACCGCTTCTACGCTCCTTGTCCGTCGAAAATCCCAGATACGGAAAGTAGAGCAGCGGCGTATCTTTCATATAGAGAACCGGGTTCCATACATTGATCCATTTCGTACTAGTATTGAAATCCAGAGATGTAAACTCCAAATGCCAGTCCGGACACGCCGCATCGCAGCTCGATACAAAAGCTTTCGCCAGCTTTACCCTGTCGCGGACCTTTTCGCCCCCCTCTCCGCGCATCCAAAGGGTATTCTGAAGGTCGATCATGAAGATATCGGAAAAGCTGTCTTTGTCGTTTTTGAGATCGAGCCTGACGTAGTCGCTCAAAGAGCCGAGTTGCACCCCTTCCATCATCTCGACTCTATCGAAAAGCTCCAGTATCGAACCGTTTGTATCGAATCTGGCTCTCTCCGCCTGCAGGATCTTGTCGTCGTAATAGACCACCACGCTGCCCGAGGCGGTTATGACGGATCCGTTTCTCTCTACAGATGATGCCAAAATCTGTATGTTCTTCTGCTCCGAAGCCGCAAAGAGCGCTCCCGCACATAGCAGAAAGAGTAGAAGTCTAACCATTTACTACCAGTGTCGAGGCGGTTTTGTCGTGCCAGGCCTGCCTCATCGGGTCGAAAAGGGCCCATGCAAACCCCAGATAAAAGAGCATCCCGCTGATGACGCGAAAAACCGCCCTGTTGAACGAAGCTTGAAAACCGGGCTTTCCCAGAGTAGCGGCATCGGCCACTCTAATACCCGTAGCCATCTTTCCAAGGGTCGCACCGTACTCCCATACGAACCATGTATGGTAGATGATATGCGCCGCGGCCATCCAGAGCCATACGCCGTTGATAATCTCCGCTATCCGCTCCGCTCCGCGGGCCGTCGAGATAGGCTCCCAAAGAAGAGCTACAAAAATGAGACTGACAAGCATATCGTCTATCGCATACGCGACAGCACGCCTGCCTATCGGTGCCAGATCCGACTCTTCCTTGGGGAAGTACCCCTGCGGACCCTTCTGCACTACGCTTCCCGCAACGCCTGATAGGCGATATCGCTGCGGCACTGCTTGCCGGCGAAATGGACCTGTCCGCAGAGCATGTATGCATAGTCTCTGGCCTCTTTTATCGTATCTCCCAGACCCACACAGACCAGAACGCGTCCGCCGGTAGCCATAAGTTTTCCGTCGATCAGCGATACTCCCGCATAATCTATATGTGCCTTGTCGGCAAGCTCGGTATGCACGATCTTGTCTACGATGATCTCCGCCGGCTCGCTGCTCTTGTACGGATAGTTTTTGCTCGCCATGACCACGCCGACGGCGTACTTGTCCATAAACTCCACCTTCAGCTCGTTAAGGCGCCCCGATGCCGCCTTGTCGAAAAGTTCTCCCGCAGGAGTTTTAAGAAGCGGCATCAGCACTTCACACTCCGGATCGCCGAAACGTACATTGAACTCGAGAGTGTACGGTTCGCCGTTTACTATCATCAGACCCGCAAAGAGCACACCCTCGAAAGGCCTACCCTCCGCGGCCATCCCCTCTACAGTAGGGCGGATGATTCTCTCTTCTATCTTTTTGTAGAGCTCGTCGTCGATTAGCGGTGTCGGCGCGTACGCTCCCATCCCGCCCGTATTGGGCCCTTCGTCGTTGTCGAGCAGCCGTTTGTGATCCTGTGCCGCAGGCAGAATCACGTAATCTTTGCCGTCGCAGATCGCAAAGAGGGAGAGCTCGTAACCGTCGAGATACTCCTCTACCACTATCTTCGTGCCGGCCTCTCCGAACGACTTGCCGCTGAGCATCTGCGACGCCGCTTTTTTGGCATCGTCGTAAGATTGCGCGATAATGACTCCCTTGCCTGCACAAAGCCCGTCGGCCTTGACGACGATGGGGGGCTTGAGATTTTCGATAAACCTGAAAGCCTCTTCCACGCTCTCGGTCTCTATATATCTTGCCGTAGGGATATTGTGGCGGGAGAGGAAGTTTTTCATGAAGATCTTGCTCCCCTCGAGCTGCGCCGCCTCTTTGTTCGGGCCGAATATCTTGAGGCCGCGCGCCTTGAAAATATCTACTATTCCGCCGACGAGAGGCGCTTCCGGCCCCACTACGGTCAGATCGATCCCCTCTTTTTCGGCATAGTCGGCAAGCTCTTCATAATCGCTTATATCGACATTTTCGCCAAGCTGGGGTGTGGCCCCGTTTCCCGGCGCGAAATATATCTTCTCTACCGTTGTGTCTTTGTGCAGGGCACGCCCTATGGCATATTCGCGCCCCCCGCTTCCAACTACCATGACTCTCATATGACCGCCTTAATTTTGTGTTGATATTTCGCAGTATACACATCTTCCTTGTCGCCCGGACACTCCAAATAGATGCATGGCATACAGGTGAGGAGAATATGCGTACTGCGCAATATCAAAAATTCAGGGTATAACAAGGACCGAGCGGGCGTTCACGCTCAAGTGTGGTCCAAAGCAGACCAACGATGCAGGAGGGAGATACGCTTTAGGCGGCAGCTTCTCGCCGGGAGCACCGGCTCGAACGAAGTTACCGACACACGGCGCATCTACGCTGTCCCGCAATATCAAAGTGTTGGACCCCCGTAATGCGGATAGCGCACCGCTCAGTCAATTCAATTATACTCCAAATTACTTAAGCGGTCGATAAACTCCGGGCGAAAGTTACGGCATCCTCTATCGTCTGGGATGGAGATACGCGGCACTCCATCCCATCTTCGAAAACTTCCGCGGTCTTCCTGCCTATCGCGACGGCGGTATAGCTTTCGCTCCATTCGAAACGTTTCAAAAAACAGTTTACGATAGATGGGGAGGTGAAGATCAAAACGGCCCCCTCTTCCGGCTTCGATCGGGTATCGTACTCTCTGCAGCGCGTCTCGTAGATCACCTTCTCATCCACTGAAATTCCGGCCGCACGAAGCTCCGCGGCGATTTTGGAGGCGACCACCTTCGGGCGTGGATAGAGCCACCTGAACGATTCGAACCTCTCGGAAAGCTCTTTGGCCAATACATCACCGTATGCCTTCGAAGCGACGAAGATCACCTCTCCTCCCCTCTTCTCTACCTCTTCGGCCGTCATCTTCCCTATGGCCGCCGCCGGTATCTCTTTCCAGCTTTCGCCGCATATCTCGTCGAGCGCGGCGACACCCTGTTTGGAGGTAAATATCAGGCCGTCGTAGAGGTCAAAATCGATCTTTTGCGGTATGGTTACGAACTCTATCATCGGAAGGTGCCTCACCCCCTCGGCGGGTGTGGGCGAAAGGAGGTAGACGGGGCGCTCTATTCCCATTCTATCGTAGCCGGCGGTTTGGAGCTTATATCGTAGACTACACGGTTTATGCCGTCGACTTCGTTGATGATGCGGCGGCTTATGCGCTCCAGAAGATCGTGCGGCAGGTGCGCGAACGTCGCCGTCATCCCGTCGACCGCCTCGACGACCCTGATGCAGACCGTATTGTCGTAGGTACGGTTGTCACCCATGACACCTACACTCTTGACATTCAGCAGCACGGCGAACGCCTGCCACGTCTTGTTGTAGTAGCCGCTCGCTTTGAGCTCCTCGAGCAGTATCAGATCCGCTTCACGCAGAATGTCGAGATCGTATATGTTTACCTCTCCCATTATACGTATGGCAAGTCCCGGACCCGGAAACGGATGGCGATAAACAAGCGACTCGGGCAGCCCCAGCTCCAGCCCAAGCCTTCGCACCTCGTCTTTGAAGAGCTCCCGAAGCGGTTCGATCAGTTCGAAATCCATCCAGTCGGGCAGACCGCCGACATTGTGGTGCGACTTTATCGTTTCGCTCGGCCCCTTGACCGAAACCGACTCTATCACGTCGGGGTAGAGCGTACCCTGCGCCAGGAACCGGATGCCTTCGTGCTTTTTGGCCTCCTCTTCGAAAACCTCTATGAATGTGTGGCCGATGATTTTCCGCTTCTGCTCAGGATCGGTTATACCGGCCAGTTTGACAAGAAAGTGTTCGCTCGCGTCCACGGTTATGAGCGGAACTTTGAGGTGCACTTTGAATACGCTCTCTACCTGCTCCCGCTCACCCTTTCTAAGCAGACCGTTATCTACGAAAACGGGGATCAGCTGGTCGCCTATGGCCTCGTAGAGCAGAGCGGCGACTACGGAAGAGTCGACGCCGCCGCTCAGCGCGCAGAGAACTTTTCCGTCTCCTACCTGCGCACGGATCTTCTTTATCTGCTCTTTCAGGAAGTGGCCCATATCCCACTTCTCTTCTACACCGCAGATCTTTCGTGCGAAGTTTCTGAGCATTATGTGCCCCTCTTCGGAGTGGTGAACCTCCGGGTGAAACTGCAGGGCATATATTTTGCGGCTCTCGTCCGCGATGGCGGCATACGGAGAGTTGTCGCTGTAGGCTATCGGTTTGAAACCTTCCGGCAGCGTCTCTACGCGATCACTGTGGCTCATCCATACGACCGTCCCGTCGTGACACCCTTCAAAAAGCGGCGAAGTGTGGCCGTGCTCCTCGTGAAAATGGAGCTCCGCCTTTCCGTACTCGTGGTGAGTGGAGCGTACCACCCTGCCTCCGAAGTCCACGGCTATCCTCTGCATTCCGTAGCAGATTCCCAGAATCGGAAGCCCCATATCGTAAACGGCCCTGTCCACCTCGAAAGCCCCCTCGTCGTAGACCGACGCCGGGCCGCCGCTTAGGATGATCCCTTTCGGGTTTTTCGCCTCTATCTCGTCGACCTTCGTGAAATAGGGGACTATTTCGCAGTAGACCTTCTCTTCGCGAAGTCTCCTGGCTATCAACTGCGTATACTGCGATCCGAAATCGAGCACTATGATGCTTACATCTTTCAAATTCTGTTCCTTGGAGTAAATGGTTGCGCTATTTTATCGAAAGATTGTTGAAAGTTCGGAAGGCGTCTGAAGCTTACCGCTCGCCTCCTCCGTGAAGAGGAGAGCGATTTCAGTAGAGACCTAACATCTCGAACTGGATATACCAGAGAATCATGGAGAGGATATATCCCGCAAGGACGGTCCAGGCCAGCCTCATGTGGGCTCCGAAAGTGTAGATGCCGCGAAGACGCCCCATCACACCCACGCCCGCGGCCGATCCGAAGCTTATGAGACTTCCTCCGATACCTGCCGTAAGAGTGACCAGCAGCCACTGGTCGATGCCCATCTCAGGACTTGCCTTCAGTATCGCGCTCATGACCGGTACGTTGTCGACGATCGCCGATATGAACCCGACGCCTATGTTCGCCGCTGTCGGCCCAACAAGGCCGTAAAGGTCGTGGACGTACTCGAGATACCCGAGATAGTGCAGAGCCCCGACGGCGGAGAGGATTCCGAAAAAGAAGAGCAGCGTATCGTTTTCGACCTTTTTCATATTTACGAATACGTCGTAACCTCCCTGGCCTCTATGTTTGAGCTTGAAGGAGTGAAGTTTCAGAAGCGATAGACCGAACATCATGCCCCACATCGCCGGAAAGTGGAAAAACTGATGGCCCAATACCGCGATGGCTATAGTGAAAGCACCGAGCCAAATAACCGTCTTGCCCCCCTCCTTCATATGCGGCACCTCTTCCGTCTCCAGATCGAAGTGCGGCTCTCCGTCGGGCACGTAACGGCTCAGAAGCCATGCCGTAAGAACCCATCCCGCAATAGAGGGTACGAACAGGTAAAGGAAATCCACGAACTCCCCTTTGCCCGCGGTCCACGCCATCAGTGTCGTGATATCGCCGAACGGACTCCATGCACCGCCTGCATTGGCGGCCACGACGATGTTTACCGCACCCGCGACGAGAAAGGGTCTGTTCTCTTTGTCTATGGTAAAGAGTACGGTAGAGAGAATGAGCGCCGTCGTAAGGTTGTCGGCTACCGGAGAGATGAAAAAGGCGAGCAGGCCGGTCAACCAGAAGAGCTTCTTGTAGCTGTAGCCTTTGGAGACGAGTTTGTATTTGAGTACGTCAAAGACCTTCCGCTCTATCAGCGTCTCGATGAATGTCATCGCCACAAAGAGGAAGAAAAATATCTCGGCTATCTCGAGGATAAGTTTCTGCATCTCGTCATGAAGAGGGTCGGGATCCAGACCGTTTACGGCGAAGTATACGCCTATCAGCATGAACATGAAGGTTCCGGCAAAAAGTGCCGGCTTCGCCTTGTTTATCTCGTACTTCTCTTCTGTAGCGATAAAATAGTAGGCAATAACGAATATAGCGAGATCGATTATGCCTACCCATGTGGTCGTCAGGTGCATGGTCGCTTCGTGCATCTTTTTCCTTTTCGATTGATTATCGTTTTGCGTTATAGTGGATTAAATATCGTCACTCCGGCAAATCTGTGTAGTATCTTACACCTTTGCGCAAAAACTCTTAGTTCAGTATGAACGCCCGCCTACTCATTCAGTATATAGTGTGCGCCGACCGACTCTCTTCTTGCCAGCGCACTTTCGATTATGTTGCGCGCGGTTTTAAGACGCAGCGCCAGCAGGCGACCTATCGTCAAATGCTGTACATCGTCTACGAAATCGAGCGCACGCTTCAGACCGGAGCGCGTGCGTACGATTCCCACCTCCTGCCACATCGTCCTTCTGAGGCGCTGCTTCAAAATCGTGTCGTCCTTTTCTATAAGAGCACCCTTGAACTCCGCAAAAGGCGGCTTGTGGCTCCACGAGAAGGCTTCTGCATTGAGCCTGAGCGCCGCGCGCCTTCCGAATACCAACCCCTCCAGCAGAGAGTTGCTTGCAAGCCTGTTGGCGCCGTGGACACCGGTACTCGCCGCCTCTCCGACGACAAATAGATTCTCCAGTCCCGGCACACGGCCGTCGAGGTCGCATACTATTCCGCCGATAGCGTAATGGAACGCCGGAGATATCGGAACGAGGTCGTGCGGCAGGTTGAAACCCAGGCCCGCAAGCGCATTTTTAATGTTAGGGAACCTGTGGGCGAAAAACTCCTCTTCGAACATATCCATCTTTAGGAAAACGCGGCTCTCGCTCCTCTTTTTGTAATCGAAAACCGCCCTGCTGACTATATCTCTGGGTGCAAGCTCCCCGCGCTCGTCGTAATCGAAGAGGAATCTCCTGCCCTCTTCGTCGACTATCTGGGCCCCTTCACCCCTAAGCGCTTCCGTCAACAGCTGTTTTCTTGCCCACGGGTTGTCTACATAGACGGTCGGATGGAACTGCATCATCTCCATCATGTCGAGCTTTATGCCGCGCTCGAGGCATATGCCGTGGATATCGGAGCTTATCGTGCGTGAATTGGTGTGGTAGGCGTAGAGACTTCCGACTCCGCCGCTCGCTATGATTATGTTGTCTGCGTAGAGCTCTTTTATCTCGTTGTTTATCAGGGCCCTCAATCCGTAACAGGTGTCTCCCGAGCGCATAAGGTCGAAGACCCTCGCGTTGTATATGAACGGGTGGGGGTTGATCTTCATAAGGAACCGGTGTAGGTAGCGACCGGTCGCGTCGCCGCCCGCATGGAGTATGCGCGGACGGCTGTGCGCCGCCTCTTTGGTGTACTGCAGCCTTCCGTTCCCGTCGCGGTCGAACTCGAAGCCTCGCCCTATGAGATCCGGTATCACCTCCAGGCTCTCTTCGACCATCACTCGGACCGCCTCTTCGTTGCAAAGGCCGGCACCGGCGTTAAGCGTATCTTTGATGTGCGACTCCACATCCTCTTCGTCCACCGCGGCCGCGACACCACCCTGCGCATAGAAGGTATTGCACTCCCAGGGGATATCCTTGCACAGAATGAGAACGTCCCTCTCTCTCGGTATGTGAAGCGCCGCATAGAGACCGGCTATGCCGGCTCCTATTATTATGACATCATATTTCGTGCTGGTTTTCATTTTCCGACACTCTCTTTCTCTTTCGGATAGTAGGGCGGCTTTTTGTAACCGCACCCTGCACTACCGATTAGAAGCAGTGAAAGAAGTGATGATATAATTACGGTATGAAAAAAGTTGAAACGGTTATCGATCATCTGCTCTCACAGCCGGTTTATGCGGTGTTGCGGCAACAGAACTGTTTCAGGCTCATAAAAAAAGCTCTTCCGCCGAACCTGCAAAACGGCATCCTTTTCATTTATGTAAAAAAGGGGATCCTCTTTTTCGCTCTGAAGCATCCCGCCTATAAAATGGAATTTGATTATAAGCTCTCTTTAATTAAGAACCTATTAAGCACCCTTCCGCCGCTTCGTGAGGCTTGCGGCGCCCATGAGATTCGCGACATCAGAGCCTTCGTCTCGAGGTTCGCCCCCGAACCCGCAGAGAGTCCGCAGAGCGTTCCGCACTACAGAGAGAGAGCCCGCGGCAGCTTCGATATCAGATGCAAAAACGAGAGAGTCAAAAAGGAGTTCGAGTCGTTAAAAGAGACCATAAAATGCTCCGGACACTGAAAAACCTTCCCGAGGGACCGGGAGTCTACCAATATTTCGACCGTGAGGGGAGGCTGCTTTACGTAGGAAAGGCGAAGAGTCTGAAGAAGAGGGTCAGGAGCTACTTCAGGCTCTCGCCCGAAGTGGCGCCGGCACCGAATCTGGGGGCCAGAATCTACAGGATGGTGAGCCAGACAGCCAGGATCGAGACAATCGTTACACAGAGCGAAAGCGACGCGCTGCTCCTGGAAAACTCCCTGATAAAGCAGCTCAAACCCAAGTATAACATCCTGCTGCGCGACGACAAAACCTACCCCTACATCTACATAGACCTGAGCCTGCCGTTTCCGAGATTCGAACTGACGAGAAAGGTGGTCAAAGGAAAAAGAGTCAAATATTTCGGACCGTTTCCTACAGGGGCGAAGGCTATTCTCTCTTCGCTCTACGAACTTGTGCCCCTCGTGCAGAAAAAGGGGTGCCTCAAAGGCAAAAAAGCGTGTCTGTTTTACCAGATCGGGCGGTGCGCCGCACCGTGTGAAGGGAAAATCGACGAAACAGGATATTCGAAGCTGATCGAAGAGGCCCTCGGTTACATCCACAACAAAAAGAGGCTGATCAACGCGTTGAAACGCAAAATGGAGCACTACGCGGAGTCGATGCGCTTCGAAGAGGCTGCCGAAATCCGCGACCGAATCGAGGCGATAGGAAAGATCGAAGAGTTCTCGAGCGCGGACCTCGCCAAACTCGAAGATCTCGACATCTTCACGGTCGGTTTCGACGAAAACGACGGGGTGATTGTCAGGATGTTCATGCGCGAAGGTAAAATCGTAGCCTCCAGCCATACACACTTCATGGTGGAAGGGGAGACCGATATTCAGGAGATCTACAGGCGCGCCGTATTGGAGTTCTACGGGCCGGAGACGCCGTTTACGGCAAAGACGGTGGTTACGGCACACACCCTCGAGGATGCGGCCCAACTCTCCGATCTGCTCAGCATAAGGGTCGGAAAAAGGGTCTCGATAGTCTCACCGAAAAGAGGAGACAAAAAGCGACTCGTAGAGCTTGGTCTGCAAAATGCGGCGGAACTTTTGAAGCAGCACAAAAAGAGACCTGAATCCGAAATCGAGAAGCGGATCGCCGAACTGCTTGATATCCCGGTCCCTCAGAGGATAGAGGTCTTCGACAACTCCCACCTCATGGGGAAAGCCGCCGTGGGAGCGATGGTGGTGATGCATCGGCAGAGGTGGGAAAAAGAGAGTTACAGGCACTACAACCTTAGCTCTAAGGATGAGTATGGACAGATGCGGGAGATGCTGAGCAGGAGAATCGAATCGTTCGACAAAAACCCTCCTCCGGATCTTTGGGTGATCGACGGCGGAGAGACACTCAGGAGATTGGCGGACGATCTACTGAAAGAGGCCGAAGTCAACCTGCCGGTAGTCGCAATCGCAAAGGAGAAGATAGACGCCAAGGCGCACCGGGCCAAAGGCGCGGCGAAAGATATACTCCATACACCCAAAGGCGAGATGCGCCTGATGAGCACGGATGTCAGACTGCAGTGGTTCCAGCGCCTTCGCGACGAAGCGCACCGTTTCGCGATATCGTTTCATAAAAAACAGCGCCTGAAAGAGGATAGAGAGGTATCTCTACTGAAAATAAAAGGGATAGGACCGGCGAAAGTGAAGCGGCTTCTCGACTTTTTCGGCTCTTTCGAAGCGATAAGAGATGCCGGCATGGAAGAGCTCCGCACCGTATTGAGCGAAAAGGATGCCGCATCACTTTACACCCACTTGAAAAATGTTTAAATATACCGATAGTGGTAGAGATGTTTGGAATAAGCAAAACTCATAGATGTTTGTGCTATTATTTCAAAACTGAATTAAAAGATTTGATAATACCGTATTACAAATTATTCAGATTCGATATGGAGCCTAGATGAAGAGACCGGAGCCGATTGACGAAGAGTATACGTTTGTCGACGGGATAATAATAAGCGAAACGGATTTAAACGGCATTATCACCTACGCCAACAGGAAATTCCTGGAGATCTCCGGCTATACAAAAGAGGAGCTGGTGGGTCAGCCGCACAGCATAATACGCCATCCGGACATGCCGAAAGCCGCCTTTAAACAGATGTGGGATACCATTCAAGCCGATGAAGAGTGGACGGGTCTGGTTAAAAATTTACGTAAAGATGGCCGATATTATTGGGTCAGCACTTTTATCAAACCGATCTACAAAGAGGGCAGGAAGGTTGGATATATTGCTGCCAGACATCCGGCCAAGCGTATCGACATCGAGACGATATCCCCAAAATACGCTCAGATGCTGGAAGAAGAGAAGAGAAAAGGATAAGCGTGCTAATCTATAGAAACGACGGCAAACTGTTCGGTATCTCGAAAAAGGCTCTGAAGCTTGCCGGATATCACGACATAGAGCACTTCAACACCGAACACAACGATTACAGCGAACTTTTCGTCAAGCGTCCCGGATATATCTACAATTTTGAAAACTTCTCCTGGCTCAGCTTTCTGCGAAACGCGGGCAAAGAGCAGAAGAGAGTCATAATATCCACGAAAGACAACGCTTCGTACGAGTGCGAACTATCGATGGAGATTGTCTATCCTGTCGAGTTCGACGAAAATACACCCGAGTTTTTCTACCAGATAGAATTTGTCAACCTTAGGCTGAGTGACGGGACCGCCTCCTCCGCTTTTGAAGATTTCGAAGAGAGCATGCCTGCCGAAGAGGCCTTCGAAGAGAAGATACTCGAAGAGACGTTTGCGAAGAGCCATACGGGCTTTGCCGCTTTGGAGGAGACAAAACCCCAAAGCGGCGCGGAACCGCTTTTGAAATCGGAGGAGAAGAGAGAGGAGGAGCGGAAGGAGTTCGACTTCTCCCTGGCTTTGGACTCTACCGAGAGTGCCGAACGGCCGTTCGAGCAAGAGAGTCAAAAGCCTGCCAGAAACGAAGAGCCGCTCGAAATGGTCGATTTCGAATTCGGAGAAAGCGAACAGAAAAAAGAGGAGCCCGAAAAGCCGCTCTTTGATACGGTTTCGGAAAACGGCGCAACGGAAGAGGAGCCGCTACCCTCACCGGAAATAGGCCTGAAAATCGAGCATGAGGCGAACTCTTCAGAAGATGTGGAGCCGCTCTTTTTCGAAACAGAAGAAGAGAAAGAGGCGCACACCGAAGCCGCAGCGGGAGGCTCGGCACCGGTAACGGAAGCGAAAGAGCCGTCGATCGAGATGCCCGATATCAGAAAGGTCTCCGCCACTCTCGGGCTGCCCGAGACTATGGTCAAGGCTTTCATAAAAGAGTTTGTCACGACATACATGGACGATCTGCCCGAGGTGAAAGCGGCGATGACTTCAGACAATATTCATATAGTGAAAAAAGAGGCTTTCAAACTCAAAGGTATCGCCGCCAACTTGAGAATGGAGCCCTTGACGGAGAAGCTCGAAGCTCTTATAAAGAGAGGGAATAAAAGCGACATAGAGGAGATTTGGACCGAGATCGATGCCTATATGTATGCCCTCGCCTCCCTCTACGCACCCAACACCGCGCAAGAGATTGAGCCGCAACTCGAAGAGGAGGCCCGCATCGAAACGGCGCCGGAAGAGCCGGCCGCTCCGGATAGCATCGAGAAAGATAAGAGCGTTTCCGCTTCCGGGCCCTCTTCGAAACTCAAGCTCGAAGAGAAAGATACGGGCGCGTCGATAATATTCGATCCGAACGAGGCCGCAGAGGCTCTGGGGCTGCCCGAATCTCTGATTCTGGAGTTTGTCAACGACTTTATCGAGCAGGCCAGAGAGGAGATGAAGAGCTTCGAAAAGGCTTACGAAAAAGGCGATATAAGTACGATTAACGAAGTCGCCCATAAGCTCAAAGGTGTAGCCGCGAACCTGAGAATAGAGGACATGCGACAACTTATGGAGAATGTGCAGCATGCGCAAAATCCGAAGGAGGTCGAAAAAGAGCTGATAGAGTTCTACCACAAGCTGGCGGCCCTGACTAAAATGATGGCAAAGGAGTACGCGTGAAAAGAGGCCTCCTCGCGCTGCTGTTGATAGCTCCGGCACTGCTGTTTGCCAGCTATTTTTCCGACGGCATCCGCGCATACAAAACCGGAGACTACCCGAAAGCCAAAGAGATGCTGGAAAAAGCCGTGGCCGAAGAGGGGGCCGAACAGGCCCACTTCCTTCTGGGGCTGCTCTATCTCGAAGGCAAAGGTGTAAAGAAGGATCTCTTCAAAGCGAGAAAATATCTGCAAAAAGCGGTCAGCTTCGGAAACGTCAGAGCAAAATGCTTTCTTGCCGAAGCGAAGATTTTGAGCAGAAGCAAAGACAAGAAGACGATTCTCGTCCTTTTGAAAGAGGGTCAAAAGAGCGGAGCCGGCGAATGTGCGGCCATAGCGGCAAAATACAATATTCCATTATAACCAGAGGTGACTCATGCAAATAGGCGTACAGAGCAAACTGAAACTGATATCTCTCTTTCCTATCGTTCTTCTGTTGGCTTTCGCCAGCTTTTTTCTCTACCAGTCGGCTACGAACTATCTCAAAGTCGAGACGCTCAATGAGCGTATCAGCTACAACGCCATTCTGAACAGAGTCGCGACCCAGCTGGCCAAAGAGCGCGGTCTGACTTCGATATATATCGCCTCAAACGGGAAAAAGGCGGTCGAAAAGCTGAAAAAGCAGCGTGCGGAGGTAGATAAAGAGATTGCGGTGTTCAACAGATATCTTTCGAGCCATCCGGAGGTGAAGCCGAAAAAACTGATAAGGCTGCTTCTTGGAATGCTCAACAAAAAACGTGAACAGATAGATACGCTGCAGATCGGCTTCAACAAAGCCTTTTTCAACTACTATTCGGTACTGATAAAAGCGCTGCTCGAAGAGATAGACAAAGTTACCACTATCGGTCTGGAACATGAGATCGCCAACGAAGCGAAAGCCTATGTCAACTTTGCGAAGGCGAAAGAGTACAGCGGTATAGAGCGCGGCTTCATGTCCTATGTGCTCACAAGATACACGAAGATGAGCGATGACGAGCTCCAGAAATGGATACACTATATAGGACAGGCGGACGCATACGACTATGACTTTATCAACGATGAAGAGCTGAAACAGCGGGTACACGCCCTTCTTTCTACTCCGGATGCGGAAAAGGTCTTCAAAGCTTTATCACAAGCGAGGATCGAGATCCTGCACTCCATCAACGACGGATACTATACGGTTGATCCCCTTCACTGGTTCAAACTGAATACCGAAAAAATAGTCCGCCTCTCGAAAGCGCAGAAGATCATTTTCGAGTCTCTCGAGCAAAAGAGCGCCAAAACGATGGAAGAGCAGATGTTCATAGCCGTGGCATCTGCCGCATTGTGGATCATTACCCTGATTCTCGCGACTCTCGGCTATATCGTAAGCCGCGAGATTACGCAGAATATCAAAAATCTCGAAGCTATACTCCAAAGTGCGGCCGAATCCACGAGCAAGCAGATCAACATCAATCTCGATACGGCCGAAGGAACCGCCAAAGCGTATGCGTTGCTGCAGACAATCATCGAGGAGGCGAGACACGAACAGCAGCGTGCCGAAGAGGCAAGCGAAGCGAAAAGCCTCTTCCTTGCCAATATGAGTCATGAAATCAGAACACCGCTGAACGGAATCGTCGGATTTACCGAGCTTTTGAAAAATACGGAGCTCAAAGGCGAGCAGAAAGAGTTCGTCAGCATCATAGAGAAGAGCTCAGAAAACCTGCTGGAGATCATAAACAACATTCTCGACCTCTCCAAGATCGAGAGCAACAAGGTAGAGATCGAGAACATCGTATTCAACCCGATCGAAGAGTTCGAAAGCGCCGTAGAGATCTATGCCGTCAAAGCTGCGGAGAAGAGCGTAAACCTCGCCTGCTTCATCGACCCGAGGCTCAACCAGCCGATAAAAGGGGACCCGACCAAGATAAAAGAGATCCTTATCAACCTTCTGAGCAATGCGGTCAAATTCACCAACCAGGGCGGCGCCATTAACGTCGAAATCAGAAAAGTCCACGCGGAAGATCCCGACAGGTGCGCAATCAGCTTCAGTGTCGAAGATACCGGAATAGGGATTTCTCCCGACAAGAAAGCTCATATATTCGAAGCCTTCTCGCAGGCGGACACGAGTGTCACCAGAAAATTCGGAGGTACCGGTCTGGGGCTTACGATATCGGCAAGATATGCCGAGTTGATGGGAGGTCACCTGCAACTCGAAAGCGAGCTCGGAAAAGGTACCAAATTCTACTTCACGCTCGAGTTCGACGAACTGCCGCAGATGAACGAAGATATGTACAAGCGTTTCGAAAACGTATCCATCGCCATGTATACGTCGCCGAGCATACATAAAAAGCAGGATGAGTATATCAAAGAGTATCTCGACTATTACGGTGCCGCCCTCATACCTTTCGGTGCGCCGGAAGAGCTTATCAAGCTGGCATCGGAGAAAAAGGTCCAGTCGGCCCTTATAGACAGCGACTACGCTTCGGACAACGATCTCAGAAAGATGGGCAAAACGCCGCTTCACTGCAATGTCATCATAAAATCGACGCAGCAGAAGCGTATCGAAACTCTGAAGCTGCACTGTGAAAAGATTCTCTACGAGCCGATCAACGCGACAAAGATGGTCTCGGTGCTCAAAGCTGCCACTTCGGAGGTATCCAAAGAGGTTCGTCGCCCTCTGCTCGATCTCGAACATATAGGTTTCAACGCCAAAGCGCTCGTTGCCGAAGACAATACTATCAACCAGAAGCTCATAAAGAGGACCCTTGAAGATCTCGGCCTCAAAGTCGAGCTTGCCGATAACGGACTCGAGGCGTTCGAAAAGCGTAGAAACGGCGATTTCGACATTATTTTCATGGATATATCGATGCCCGTTATGGACGGCGTGGAGGCGACACACGAGATTCTCGACTATGAAGAGGACGAGAATGTTCCGCACATACCGATAGTGGCTCTGACGGCCAACGCACTCAAGGGCGACAGGGAGCGCTTCCTTGCCGAGGGGCTCGACGAATATACGACAAAACCGCTTATTCGTGAAGAGATAATATCGATTTTGAAAAAGTTCCTCGCAGAGAAGATGAATACCGACAAGAGTACTCCCAAACCCTCCGCATCGCCCAAAAAAGAGGAAGAGGCACCGGAAGAGAGTGAAAAGGAGTTCAACTTCGACCTACAGCCCGAAACCGTAGAAGAGGAGCCGAAACAGAGCGAAGCGAAATCGGAAGAGAGTCCACAAAAAACGGCCAAAAAGATCCTCGTTCTGAAAAAGAGTCTGCTGGAAGGAAAAATCTTTGCCAACATGCTTCACGGACTGGGATACGATGTAGATATCGCAACCGACGTAAAAGAGCTTATCGGTAAAATCGACGAAGAGACCGGACTGGTATTTGTGGACAAGGAGGCTGAAGAGTTGAGCATGACGGCACTGAGGAGCGAAATAAGGATGAACGCGCCGCATGCCGCCGTTGTTCTTATGACCGATCCCGCAAACGAGGTTACCGAAGAGGAGAAGAGAGAGAGCGACGAAGTTATCGTCAATCTTGTGAGCCGCGATCTGGTGAGATTGATTGTAGAAAAATTTATAAAGAATGAAGGATGATTTGATGAGAGGACTTAAAGTTCTGGTTGTCGACGACGATATGATAAACAGAAAGCTGATGGCAGCCATGCTGAAAAAGAATCCTATGATCGGCGAAATCGTCGAAGCATCCGACGGTCAGGAGGCGATTACCCTGCTTCGTGACCTTGACGACATAGACCTTGTTCTGCTGGATATTATAATGCCGATAATGGATGGCATAGCGGTTTTACAGATAATGAATTCGGACCCGGCTCTGCAGAATATTCCGGTGATCGTCCTCACTACCGACGAGACCAAAAAGACCGAAGCGCTCAACAGCGGTGCCAACGACTTCATAGCCAAACCTGTCAGAGAACATGACATTATGGGAAAAATAGAGCGCCTCTCGTCGCTATAGCGCCTACGCCGCAAGGCATGGGCGGCTACGACGGTATCATAGGCGCTTTTTGAGCAAAAGAGCCTCTTTCAAAACCTCTTCTATTCCGGTTACCGGAACGATTTCGAGAGCCTCTTTCACCACATCCGGAATATCATCGAGATCCCTCTTGTAGTTCTTTTCGGGTATGAGCACTCTCTTGATTTTGGCCTTGTACGCCGCTATCAGCTTCTCTTTCAGTCCCCCTATCGGGAGCACCTTTCCGGTCAGCGTCAACTCGCCGGTCATAGCCACATCCGCACGCACCTTGTACTCACCCAGAATGGAGGCTATCGCGGTCGCCATCGTAATTCCCGCGCTCGGTCCGTCTTTCGGCGTCGCACCCTCCGGAATATGAATATGCAGGTCGTAGCGCTTGTAGACCTCGCTCGGCTCGGGCTTCAACCCGCTCTCGAGCTCTTTTGCGGTTTTGGGGATGATGCGCTCCTCTATCGGAAGTTTGCCCTGGTCTATCAGACTTTTGACGACACTCAACGCTATGCGGGCCGACTCTTTCATTACGTCACCCAGACTTCCGGTAAGCTGTAGCGCCCCTTTTCCTTTTATCTTTATCGTCTCGATTTTCAGCACGTCACCGCCCACAGCCGTCCAGGCAAGGCCGTTCACCACCCCCACCGTCGGGACACTTTCGGCGATATCTATCTCGAATACCGGCTTGTCCAGAAACTCATGCAGGTTTTTGACGGTTACGGAGACCTTCTTTATCTCAGGATCGGCCAGTATCTCTTTCGCCGCCTTACGGATCATATCCGCGATTCGTCTTCGAAGGTTTCTGACTCCGGCCTCTCTGGTATAGTTCTCTATTACAGTCTCGAGCGCCGCTTTCGTAATGGAGAATTCACTCTTTTTCAGGGCGTGCTTTTTAAGCTCCTGCGGGATCAGATAGCGCTTGGCTATCTCGTACTTCTCCTGCGGCGTATAGCTGCTTAGGAATATGAACTCCATGCGGTCGCGCAGAGGCCCCGGAATCGCACCCACATCGTTCGCCGTGGCTATGAATATCACCTGGCTCAGATCGATGTTGAAATTGAGATAGTAGTCCCTGAAGGCGCTATTTTGCTCAGGGTCGAGAATCTCGAGCAGTACCGATGTCGGGTCACCCCTCATGCTGCGGCCCACCTTGTCTATCTCGTCGAGCACCATTACCGGGTTCATCTCCTGCGCGTCTATGAGCCCCTGTACGATCCGCCCCGGCATGGCGCCTATATATGTTCTTCTGTGCCCGCGCAGTTCGTTCACATCCTCGAGTCCGCCGAGGGCGATTCGTACCAGTTTTCTCTTCAGAGCTTTCGAAATCGAGTTTGCGAGCGACGTCTTTCCTATACCGGGAGGTCCGGCGAAACAGAGGATGGCACCTTTGATCTCCTTGTCTTTGACCCCCCTCAGCTCCGCCAGCTCTCTTACCGAAAAGTACTCCACTATCCGCTCTTTCGGTTTTTTCAAAGAGTAGTGGTCCTTGTCGAGCTGTCTCTGTACTCCTCAACGCTCAGATGCTTTTTGGCCAGTTTTCCGAAAGGTATCTCCAGGACCCAGTCCAGGTACCCCTGTATCATATTGGCATCCGCGGAGTCGGGGTGCATACGCGCAAAACGGTCTATCTGCTTTTTGACCTCTTTGTATGCATCTTTGCCCATATAGGGCTTTTTGGCTTCTAGCTTCCTGTAGTACTCCTCTATCTCCTCTTCCCGCTGGGTATCCGTCCCGAGCTCCTGCTGAATCTGCTTCAACTGCTCTTTAAGGAAGTACTCTTTGTTCACCTGCTCTATACGGTTATGAACTTTTGATCGAATCTCTTTTTGAAGTTTGCTCGCCTCAATCTCTTCGCTGATTATGTCTATAAGCAGCAGCATCCTCTGCTCGACATCCTCTTCGATAAAGAGTTCGTAAGCTTCGGGCTTTTTGATTCTTATCGTACT
>WGAW01000163.1 GCA_015494675.1 Hydrogenimonas sp.
GTCAAATGAGCGGTCTGGTTTCGGTCATCACGCCTATGTACAACGCCGAAAAGTTCATAGGTTCCACCATAGAGTCTGTATTGGCCCAGAGTTACGGTGACTGGGAGATGATCGTCGTAGATGACGCATCCACCGATTCGGGTGTTGAGGTCGTAAAAGAGTACCGGAAGCGCGACGGCAGAGTGAGGCTCGTGGAGCTGGAGCGAAACAGCGGTCCGGCGGTCGCCAGGAACAGGGCGATAAAAGAGGCGGCCGGAAGATATATCGCCTTTTTGGACGGTGACGACATTTGGGACGAGAAGAAGCTCGAGAAGCAGATAACCTTCATGAAAGAGGGCGATATGGCCCTCAGCTATACCGACTACTACAGGATAGAGGAGTCGAGCGGCAAGATTATAGATAAGATAGAGTCGCCTTCGAGCGTGGATTACTACGAACTTTTGAAGCAGAATGTCATCGGGTGTCTTACCGCCGTATACGATGCAAAAAAACTGGGCAAACTATATATGCCCGAAATTCGGAAGCGGCAGGACTTCGCCCTGTGGCTCAAGATTTTGAAAAAGGTACCGCGCGCCTACTGCCTGAATGAACCGCTCGCTCTCTACAGGGTCAGAAGCTCCTCCCTCTCCAGCAACAAGATTCTCTCCAGTCTCTACAACTGGAAGCTCTACAGGGAGGTGGAGAGGCTTCCGTGGTACAGGGCCGTTTATTACTTCGGATGGTATACTTTCAAAAGTCTTCGAAAATACAGATAGAAAGAGTGTATAGTGAAAATAGATGGAATAGCCGAAGAGAAGATAGGGTTTAAGAATCTTTTGCTGCTGACGGCTCTGGCCTATATCTTCAGCATAGCGGTAAGAATGATATGGGTTAACTGGGCATCGGGCATTCCGGAGTTTTTCTGGAACGGGCAGTTGATGATCAATACCAACGACGGATACTATTTCGCCAGCGGTGTGCAAAAAGAGCTTTTCGGTACGCTTCAGCACAATCCGAGGGTTCCCGATATCTGGATGACCGCAACCGTAACGCTCAGCTACTTCGCGGCCAAATTTCTCCCCTTCTCGCTCGATACCGTAATTTTATATATGCCGGCGGTGATATCGAGCCTTGTGGTGGTGCCCATCATTCTGATAGGGCGTCTCTACGGCATGACGATGCTCGGTTTTTTCGCTTCTCTCGTAGCCGCGATAGGGTGGAGCTACTACAACCGTACAATGGTCGGCTACTACGACAGCGACATGTTTTCGGCGATGGCGCCCATGTTTATCGTCTACTTTCTGCTCGGAGCGGTAAAGACCAAAAAACTGGAGTTCGCTCTGGCGGCTTCGTTTATGTTCGCTATATACCCCTATCTCTACAACTCGGGCAGGGCGATGGTGCTGGCCATCGGCATTATGTATGTACTCTATATGCTGGCGCTCCATTTCTACAAAAAGGAGCAGGGTGTTTTTCAGCTCGTGACGCTCGCTATCGCCGGTACTCTGGCGCTCTACTTTCCTCTGAAGCTTCTGCTCATAGCAGCTCTTTACATACTCTTTAAAAAAGAGCTGATTCCCGAAAAATATATAGCCTATCTCTGCTACGGTGTCGTAGCACTCTTCCTCTTTACCGGCAATATGTTCGACTTCGCATACAACCGCTTCATGAGCTACTTCAGTCGCGGTGTAGAGGAGCATGGTCTGCACTTCTACCAGGTTTCACAAACCATCAGGGAGGCCGGAAAGATACCTTTTGAGATGCTCGCATGGAGAATATCGGGTTCTATTCCGGGTTTTCTGTTCGCGATGGCGGGCTATCTTCTGCTTCTTTGGCGCAACAGGTCTTTCGTGGTGACTCTCCCTCTGATGGGAATCGGAATATTCGCCCTCTGGGGAGGTTTGCGTTTTACCGTCTATGCCGTTCCGATCGCAGCGATTGGAGCCGTATATCTGCTCTATGTGATAGCCTCCTATATGAAAGAGAAAAAATACCGGTACCTCTTTATGGCCGGCGGTACGGCACTGCTTCTCTATCCCAACATTAAACATATTATCGACTATAAAGTTCCTACCGTCTTCAACAGATACGAGGTAGAGGTTCTGGACCATCTAAGCAAAAGAGGTAGCGACAAAGACTATGTGATCGCCTGGTGGGATTACGGCTACCCCATCTGGTACTATGCAGACAAGAACACATTGATCGACGGCGGTAAACATAGCCACGACAACTTCATAGTATCGAAAATTCTGACCACCGATTCACAGCTTGAAGCGGCCAGACTTTCGAGAATTGCGGTGGAGACCTATGTTGATTCGGGCTATAAAACCGTTGCCGATACACTCTTTAAAAACGGAAAACCGGACCAGGTAGATCCTGCGCAGTATCTCGAGATGCTCAGGTCCGAGGAGCGGCTTGCGCTGCCCGAAAAGAGCAGGGAGGTGTACCTCTATCTGCCGTGGCGCATGAACACCATATTTCCTACGGTGAAAGTCTTCAGCAGTATCGACCTGCTGACGGGTGAGAGCAGGGGCAAACCGCTCTTTCTGGCAACTTCCGTAAAATCGGATTCGAAAGAGATACTTACATTCTCCAACGGTGTCAGAATGGATAAGAGCAGAGGCGTGCTTCTGCTTGGCAACCGGAAGGTACCGATAAAGAGTTTCTTTACGGTCGGCCACCGAAGCGACGGAAAGCTGGAAACGCTCCCGCAACGTATCTACCCGGAAAGCACCATATCGATCGTTTTCGCCAAAGACTACAACAGATTTTTCATTCTCGATGATGAGATGCTCAATTCGCTCTATGTGCAACTCTTCTTTTTCGAGCGATACGACCCGAAGCTTTTCGAGCCTGTCGTCATGAGCATTTGGGCGAAGGTCTATAGAGTCAAGATATAGCCGCCTTTTCGAGCGCAAACAGACGCCGGTACAAGAGGGTGTAGCAGAGAATAAAAACGGAGGCTGTCAAAAAGTTGGCCCAGGAGTTGTTCTGATAGAGGGTAGGCACAAGTATAAAAGGGGAGCATAGCCCAATAATAAATAGAGCCGTCAGCGGGTTGTTCCGCGTTATATGTCGGTTTATCAGCATATGTAGATGGTATGGATCGGGTTCGAGAGGAGACTTGCCCTCCCTCTTTTTACGTATGATCGAAAAGATGACCTCCCATACCGGATATATCATCACGCAGAGTATATACCATGGGCTCACACTTTCGTAGTTTCCGGCCAGAAATATTCCGCTAAGAGCTACAATAAAACCGAGCAGGTAGGCTCCGCCGTCCCCGAGGAATATCTTCCCTTTCGGAAAGTTGAGAATAAAAAACCCCGTTACAGCCGCAGCCACAATTGCGTTTAGCTGCAGAATATCCGTCTCCGAAACCTTCAGGGCCGTTATACTGAACGATAGAAGTATAAGCAGCACGATTCCGGCCGCAAGTCCGTTGAAGCCGTCAATGATGTTTATGGCGTTCATAACCCCGACGATCGCGAAGGCGCTGAATATTACCCCTACGGCGTACGGCAGCACAATACCGAGCCCCAGATAGGTGACGACCGAGTTCGTGAGCCAGATGGCGCTGAGCGCCGCCACAAGCTGAAGCAGAAGCCTCACTTTCGGAGAGATCGACCTGTGGAAATCTTCGAATATACCGCTTAGAAACGCCAATGTTACGGATATGAGCAGGTTCCACCCCATCGGAGTGAAAAGGAGAAATACGAGACCGAGCGCTATGCCGATTCCACCCGCTCTGGGGGTGGGGGTTTCATGAAAACGCTGAGGCTTGTCTTCCGTATGGGAGTCGATGAAGAGCCTGTGCCTGTGGGCCAGCCTTATGATCAGCAACTGTGTGGTGAACGAAAGCGCAAACGCCCATAGGGCCAGCTCGGCAGTCTCCAATACCCGTTCCTATAGTTCGGTTTTGAGCACCGCTCCGTTTGCGGCGTTCGAGACGAGCAGGCTGTAGCGTTTTAGCCACTTGCTCGGTATATCTTTTCTTTTCGGTTTCCACTCTCTTTTGCGTCTCTGCAACTCCTCGTCGTCGAGATCGACACGCAGAATATGGGCATCTACGTCGAGCTCTATCATGTCGCCGTCTCTAAGTAGAGCTATGGTGCCTCCTTCGGCCGCTTCAGGGCTTACATGCCCTATGGAGGCTCCGCGTGTGGCTCCGCTGAAGCGTCCGTCGGTAATGAGTGCCACCTTGTCGCCCAGCCCCATCCCCATAATGAGGCTCGTCGGAGCGAGCATCTCCTGCATTCCGGGACCGCCCTTGGGGCCTTCGTAGCGAATTACCACGACATCCCCCTCTTTCACTTTTCCGCCCATAATGCCCGCGATCGCTTCCGGCTGGCTGTCGAAACATACGGCCGGCCCACGGAAGCGGCGCATATGCGGATCTATGCCCGCACTCTTCACTACGGCCCCCTCCTGTGCCAGGTTGCCGTATAGGATGGAGAGGCCGCCCACTTCGCTGTACGGGTTCTCTATCGTATGGATGATGTCGGTATCTTTTATCTCGGCGTCTGCGATGCGCTCACCGATGGTCTCACCCGTTACGGTCAAGGCGTCGAGATGCAGAACGTCGCCGCGTTTTCCGATCTCTTTCATCACCGCGTTTACACCTCCGGCACGGTTGATATCTTCCATATGAACGGTCGTTAATGAAGGGGAGATCTTCGCTATATTCGCAACTTTGTCGCTAAGCTCGTTTATGCGTGCAAGGTCGAAGTCTACTTCCGCCTCTTTCGCTATGGCCATCATGTGAAGTACGGTGTTCGTGCTGCCGCCCATCGCCATATCTACGACAAAGGCGTTGTTTA
>WGAW01000164.1 GCA_015494675.1 Hydrogenimonas sp.
GTCGTAGTAGGGTTCGAGATCTTCGTAAGATATGGGCCAGTCGACGATATTGGCCCCCTCTATAGGCCCGTACCGCTCAAGCAGCCTGAAGTCGTCGGGGTGCATTCTGTGAAACATTCCGCTCATCAGGTTCGACGATCCGCCGACGATGTTACCGTTCCAGAAGCTCCAGCCGGTTTCGTAAGTCGGTCTCTGAACCCATCTGCCCTCATAGAGCTCTTCGATTACGTGGAACTCCTCGAAGAGGTTCGGCGTGACGATATCGCGCCTGCAGTAGGCGATTTCATCTTTGCTGAAATCGTCCCTTTTCATCCACGGACCCTTTTCTACAAGGGCCACCTTCAAACCGCCATATGCGAGCTCATAGGCCACGGCTCCTCCTGCCGCTCCGCTTCCTATGACAGCTACATCATACACCGCAATACCTCTTTTTCGGTCTAGGCATACCCGGCTTCAGCCCGAACGATCTCCACCCGCTCTCATCCATGTTTCCGCCGTAGATCGGGTCTGAAAGCAGCGCTTCGAGTGTAAGATTCATCACCTGGCTCAGCCAGTATGAACCGAAACTATCCTCTTCGAACTTACGCAATAGGCGCTCTCTCTTTTTGTAAGTGAGCTTCGAGAAGCTCTCCCCCGCCATACACTGAAGCCTTTTTGCACCCTCAAATAGGATAGCGCGGATATCGGGGTCGAAACTTTTGTGTTCGAGGGCCTCTTTGGTATATCGTGCAGCATTGAAGGTGTCCGCATCGGGCATTGTGGCGAGACCTTTCGGAAAAAAGTGCCGCTGCACCGAAAAGATAATATTCATGGCGCTATCGTGTTTTTTGTTCTCCAAGGTCTCCGCCGTTAACGAAACAGATGAACCCAAAGCCGCCAAAGATGCCGCCGTGCCTATAAACTCTCTTCTATTCATAATTAAACTATACCCTTTTATCGTGCATTGAACGTGTACGGTAGAGAGCGTACGCATACGAAAAGAGCCCCAAAAGATACCCTGCGACAAATAGAGGAACAGGAAAGTGTTCGGGCGCCCTGCCCTCCAAAACTGCGGAAGCGGCTATAATGAAAGAGGCGATTACGGTGCCGGCGCCCGCCACTCCCAAAAGCAGAGAGAGCGGACCGAAGCGCGGGTAGACCCCTCTTTCATTAAGGTATAGTACGACAACCGAGAAAATGATGAGGGCTGCCGATACCGCGACCGGTGCCCAGACCGGACCGACCCACGGAAGGGGAATTAGAAAGAGAATATCCCATGTAGAGAGGGACTGTGGCCAGTCGAGCAGCATCTTTAAAAAGATGTAGTAGAAGATATCCCAGATTCCAAACATTACAAAAAAGGCCGCGACTCTCGACTGCAGCTGTCTATTGGACAATACGGCCGTCGACCACAAAAGAACCAGAGTAGCAGCCTCTCTAGCCGTCTCTATAGCAAGAATTTTTTTATCTATCGGTACGAGCGGGAACGAAAAGCCGTTCGGGTAGTAAATCTCTCTAAGATAGACGACTACGGCACTCTCTATGTATCCGAACGACACTCCCCATATGACCAGCCACAGAAGCCGCTTTTTCAGATCCATCGATTTAAAAACGGTAGATATCTATATTTTCGCGAATCTCGTCCACCAGCGCAGCAAGCGTCTCCTGCAGATACTCCTTTATCTCGTCTTCTCCGGCAAAGGGCGGCGCCCACTTGCTCTGGATGATGGATACACGCTTCGTGATTTTCGACTTACCCTGGCGGATAGTAAGTGTGGCACTCGCCTGAGCCGTAAGGTTCTCTCCGGTCAGCCTGCTTTTGTCGAAGGTCGCACCGAGATAGTCTATCCGCACCTTTACGTTCGCCGCTTTTTTGTTGTCGTTAACTTCTGTAACGACTTTGCATCCTTCAACCTCGAGCGCTTTTGTCAGTGCATCGGCAAGCCACTCGTCAAGTGCCTGATCGCTGTATATGGTGGTAACGGTTTTTCCGCCCTTGACAATCCGGCCGACTACCCTTTTGTTCTCTCTTGCATCAAGAACGCCTGACAAAACGATCATACCGCTCTTTTGCAGTACCGCAGGATTCGGAGCGAAAGGATCTATACGTATCTCAGCCTGCTGTTTCTGGGCACATCCGCCGAGACCGAACACCGATATAAACACAGCCGCAACCAGAATGGAGATCTTTTTCATACCGCCCCTTTTGTAAGAGTTTTACCGTTTAGTATAGCCAATTATTCTTTATCACTCCGCTTGACATTGCTCAAATACCGGGATAACCGGTGTTGGTGCAGTCGAAGGGGATTTGGCTAAAATTATGCCATGAAAAAGAGTAGTTCATCACTTGGGAAATGCCCTGAATGCGGTGAAAAGATCGTCTCCCGCGGAGAGTTTTACGGCTGCGAAGGATTTGTAAAAGGGTGTGGTTTCACGCTCTCCGTTCATGCTCTTGCATCTATCGGTCATTACAGTATCTCACCGAAACAGATGAGAAGCCTGCTGAAAGGGCAGACAAAGATGGATTTCAAGACTTCAAGCGGGGTGGAGCGCATATTCACTGTCGAACTTAAAAAGGTCGATGATAGATGGCGCGCATGGGTCGATTTCGAAGCGGGAAGCGAGCCGGAGGTCTTGGGAAGCTGCCCTGTGTGCGGCGGCGATGTAGTGGAGAGTCCGCTGAGTTTCGGATGCTCCAGATGGGATGAGGGGTGTGAGTTCGCGATATTCAAAAATTCCCTTAAGCGTTTTGGCGGTAAAATGCTCGGCAAACAGAAGGCAAGAGAACTCCTTGAAAACGGTGTCGCGGAAGCGAAGATCAGGCGTTTTGACGGCTCGATGAAAAGAGTGAGGATAGTGCTGGATAATGAATTCGGATGTAGGGTGGAGTTTTAGTAAGATTGAAAATCAGCCGGGTTGGGGGTCTACCCTAAACCCGCATAACATGCCGACGTTTTGCGAGCGAAACGTCGTCTCGAAATCTTGGATTTCGAAGCTTCAGGGGGTTGTAGGGCCGTCCAGGCCCTGCCGGATTGCGGGCTTTGCCCGAAATCCGCATAACATAAATGAAAAAATAAAAAGAGAGAAGAAGGAGAGACGATGAAACAGGATATTACACTTCAAAAAAGGTACGACGAAGCGGCCAAAAAGGCTGCCGAGAATCCGAATGACGACTCTGTAAAACCTTTTCTCGCTCTCGACTCGATCCTAAAAGAGATTGACAAAAACGGTTTCATGCAGATGATAGACCTCGACCCCTACTTCGGAGAGACATCTCTGCCTTTCAAAGATCAGACCGATCTGCTGGCAGAAAGCTACCCGGAAGAGTTTGCCTTTTTCAAAGAGTTCATCGACGACCTGCAGGAAGAGATAGAGCTCCACTTCGAACTTACAGAAATGTATGAAGATGAGGAGTTCGACCAGTTCGTCGACGATATGAAGATTATAAAGAGCAGATATACCGAAGCGTTCAACAGAGAGTATCGGGAGAGGATGTACGACTTTACAAAGAGGGTTATAGACGACCTGCTTTAGATAGCTTCTCAGAAGTCTCCTACCCTCAATACCCGCAACAACATTCCGGCGTTTTGCGGGCGAAACGCCGTCTCGAAATCGTATGATTTCGAAGCTTCAGGGGGTTGTAGGGCCGTCCAGGCCCTGCCGGATTGCGGGCTTTGCCCGGAATCCGTGTAACATTCCGGCGTTTGGTGAGCTAAACGCCGTCTCGAAATCGTATGATTTCGAAGCTTCAGGGGGTTGTAGGGCCGTCCAGGCCCTGCCGGATTGCGGGCTTTGCCCGGAATCCGTGTAACATTATGGTATTCCCGCAACCATCCTCCTAAGCTCATCTCCCTCTATAAGCTCCTCTTTCAGAAGCTTTTTCGCGATCTTTTCTATGATCTTCCAATCTCTTTCGACAATCTCTCCTGCGAGTTTCGCACCCTCCTCTATCCAGTGGACAATCCGCGATTCCAGCTTCTCCTTGAAAAGGTTGCTGTTTATATTTTGCAGCAGCGTCTCTATGTGGACATTCGGCAGTTCGTCGTCCATTCCAAACTGCGCTACGGCACTGTAGGCATATAAAGAGGCCTCCTGTAGATCGCTGTAGGCACCCGTTTCGAGCCCCTTTTGCGGACCGAACTTCTTGACCGTAGCAGCCCTGCCGGCAAGCAGAACAGCTATGTTGGCCCCTATCTCCTCTTTTGAAAGATTTGTTTCGATAGCGTCTTGCATATACGAAACAAGCCCTAGAGCCTCGCTTCGTGGAATGACTGTAACCTGCTCGATTTCGACATCCGGCAGAAGCCTCAAAGAGGTGACGGCGTGGGCGGCTTCGTGGTAGGCGCTCTTTTTCAGATCCTCTTCGAAGTTTTTGAAGCGCTTCTTCTCCAGCTTGTGGCCGTATTTTATGGTGTTTATTCTATCGATCACGATCTCTTCGGTCAGCCTGTCCATACCGGCCCTAAGAGCGTCCAGCGCCGCCTCTTTTGCGATGCGCCCGAGTTCATAGCCGTTCATTCCGGACATATAGCGGATAATCCGGTCGATATTAATATCTTTTTCGTGAGGTTTCTCCATGATCTTTTCTGCAAAAAAGCGGCGCGCCTCTCTGTCGAGTTCCGGAACCTCCACACTCTGATCGATGCGTCCCGGGTGCATCAGCTCCGCCGGGACCTCTTCGATATCTCTTGCCGTAGCTATCGTGAAAATATAGTCGTTCGGTTCGCTCGGCAGCCGGTCGATCATCTGCGTAAGGGTCGCGGTGGGGATACCGGTATAATTCCCCTCTATCATACCTTTGGTATCCACCCCCTCCAAAACTACAAGTACAGGTGCAGCGAGGCGGGCACGTGTAAAAACCTCTTTGACAAGAAGCTCGTCGAAAAGATCGCTCTCCTGCAGATA
>WGAW01000165.1 GCA_015494675.1 Hydrogenimonas sp.
GCTGATAAAAGAGAACGGCAAAGTGTGCGGCGTTGCGCTAAAAGATCGGCTCGGCGGCAAAGAGAGGGAGTTTCGCGCGAAACTTGTCATAAACGCCACCGGCCCCTTTACGGACAAAATACGCAAGCTCGACGATGCGAATGCCGAACCGCTCATTGTGACGAGCGTAGGAACGCACATAGTGCTCGAGCACCGTTTTCTACCCGCTCCAAACGGCCTGATGATACCCAAAACCTCCGATGGACGGGTACTATTTGCGCTTCCGTGGCAGGGCCGCTGCCTCGTAGGAACCACCGATCTGCCCGCCGACATAACCGAACATCCGCGTCCGAGTGAAGAGGAGATCGACTACCTTATAGAGCACGCCAACCGCTACTTCGGCATGAAGATAGCGAGATCCGATCTGCTCACAACCTTCGCAGGGCTGAGGCCGCTGGTAAGAAAAGAGGGTGTAACCTCCACGGCACGCCTTCTGCGAGAATTTGCCACCGAACTTTCAGAGAGCGGGCTCCTCACGATTACCGGCGGCAAGTGGACAAGCTACAGGGCGATGGCGGAGCATACGGTAAACATGGCCGCGAAGATTTTGAACAAAGAGAGGGCCGAATGCCGCACACACGACTACAAAGTGGTCGGCAGCCGCGTCGAAAGGTCACGGATCGTCAAGAGCCTGATAGAGTCGGGCATAGAGGAGCAAATCGCACGCTACCTATACAGCCGCTACGGCGACAGAAGCACGAAAATCGCACAGATCGCCGAAAAAGAGGGTCTGTACGGACGCATACACCCCCACTTTCCCGCGATAGAGGCGGAAATTCCCTACACGGTGGAGCAAGAATATGTAAAGAGGCCGCTCGACTACCTGGCCCGACGCTGCAACATGGCGATGGAAGATCGCGACATGGCGCTAAAGAGCCTCCCCCGTGTCGTCGAACTGATGGCTATGAAACTGAAGTGGGACCGAAAGCGGCGCGAAGATGAGGAGAGCCTCGCAAGAGATTATCTAAAAGAGGGTTTCTGATGCCTTTTTACGAGAGTTTCGACAAAAAAGAGCTCATAGCCGCCCACAGGGGATGGCGGAGTATCCGCCCCGAAAATACGATCGCCGCCTTCGAAGCGGCAGTGGGACACTTCGACTTCATAGAGCTCGACCTGCAGCTTACAAAAGATGGAGTCTTCATAGTGATGCATGACGCCTCGCTCGAGCGCACCACCGATGCGGCCCTCAAGTTTCCAAATAGAAAGGCTCCGTATCTCGTTGCCGACTTCACGCTCGATGAGATAGAGAGACTCGATGCCGGCAGCTGGTTTCTAAAGAGCGACCCGTTCGGAAGCGTAGCGAACGGCAGGGTCGATCCGAAGAGTCTGGACTCCCCCAGGTCGCGGAAGATCCCAACCCTCCGGGAGACCATGAGGTTCAGCGCCGCTTTCAATATGCCTCTAAACCTCGAAATAAAGAAGATGCCGCACAGAAGCCGCGAAGAGGTGGCGAAAATATTTCTTAAAGAGCTGGAGGAGTTCGGTGCGCAGGTTACGGTTCTGGTCTCCTCTTTCGACCACTCCTACATAAAGCGAATAAAAGAAGAGGCCCCACAGACGGCCACGGCCGCGCTGTTTGCGAAGAGCCTTCCAAGCGATCTCGAAGGCTATCTTTTAAACCTTAAGGCCGAAGCCTGCCACGCCGAAACCGCACTGGCCCCGCAAATACCGGTTTCGAAACTGCTAAAAAAGGGAATATTTTCCGCTCTATACACGGTAAACGACAAAAACCTGCGCAAAGAGCTCTTCAAACGCGGCTTCAGGGCCCTCTTCGCAGACGAACCGTGACCGGGCTACAGCTCCACTCCGTCCCAGAACTCGTCGTAGCTTAGATTGGTCTGGGTGTTTTCGTCTATCATGCTTCTATTGGCCAGCTCCCTCTGGACGGCTTCGAAATAGCTTTCGAGCGCCTCTTCGACGATCTCGTCGGCCGTTTTGTCGAGTATCTGCGAAAATGCCTCGAGGTTTTGGAGCGTATAACTCTTAACTGATGTTACGCAAATTTCGGGCAAAGCCCGCAATTTGGCAGGGCCTGGCCGGCCCTACAACCCCCTAAAGCTTCGAAATCCAAGATTTCGAGATGATTTTACGCTGTTCGCGTAAAATCAGTTCTTAAGTTTTAAATCTACTATTTTTTTATCTTCGTTCATAACGCTATTGTAGTATAATCGGGCTCAAAAAACGGAAATTTCATGAGCGTTAAAGCCAAAGAGCTTGTAATATTCGATCTCGACGGAACTCTGGTAGACAGCGTTCCCGACCTCGCCGCCTCTCTAAACCATGCCCTTGAAACTGCGGGCAGAGCGACATTCGCGGAAGATACGATAAGAGAGTGGGTGGGAAACGGGGCCAAAACGCTGGTCATGCGAGCACTCACCTACAAAGAGCCCGCAGATGCCAAGGAGAGTGCCCTTTTTGAAAAGACACTCGCCGACTTCCTGGAGCACTACTCCAAAAACCTCTGCGTAAAGAGCACCCTCTATCCGGGTGCCGTAGAGCTCCTAATCGAGCTGAAATCCCTCGGCTTCAAAACCGCCATTGCCACGAACAAGCCCGAACCTTTCGTAGAGCCGCTGCTTGAAGAGCTGAAGATCGCACACCTATTCGACGAGATAGCCGGGGCCGAAACCGCCCCTTACAAAAAGCCCCACCCCGCTCCTATTCTACATCTTTGCGAAGCTCTTAAAACCCCGGTCGAAAAAACGGTGATGGTCGGAGACTCGAAAAACGACATACTCGCCGCAAAGTCAGCGAATGCCCTCAGTGTCGCCGTCAAACACGGGTACAACTACGGCGAAGATATAGCCCTTTGCGGTCCCGACTTCATCATAGAGGACCTAACGGAGCTTGTCGATATTCTGGAGGCGGCGAATGGGCGTTAGGGTAGCCGTAGTCGGCGGCGGAGTGGCAGGGGTCACGACCGCTCTGGTCCTGGGGCGTCTCGGGGTGGATGTGACGCTTTTTGAAAAGAGTCCCTCACTTGTCAGCGGCCCGCCGTTTTGCCACCTTCACGCCGGGGGAAACCTATATAGGGAGATCTCCGACTCTCAGTGCCTCAAGCTGCTGGAACAGTCTATAGATTTCGCACGATTCTACCCCTATGTTGTAGACTACCGCCCCACGGTCATCGCCACACCGAAAAGCGACCCCTCCGACCCTTCCGATCTGATCCCGCGCCTGCTCATGCTAAAAAAGGAGTATGAGAAGATTGTCCAAAACGATCCGGGCAGCGCGGTGCTCGGGCCTCCGGAGCACTACTTCACGCTGTACGGCAAAGAGGATCTGAAGAGGCTTGCAGAGCTTGAACCCGTCAGGGAGCCCAAAAGTGCCGACGAGTGGATGATTCCAGTGGCGAAGGGGCTCGATATAAAGAGCCTGAAGTTTCCGGTAGCCCTTGTGCAGGAGTACGGGCTAAACCTCTTTCGTCTCGGAGCCGGGGCGGCCCTTGCGCTGAGCGCGATGAAAAACGTGCACCTGAAAACTTCGACCGAAGTGAGAGAGCTTCGCGCAGGTACCGATGGGTGGAGAGTGGAGTGGACGGAGCACGGCAGGGAGCTCTGCTCGTCGTTCGACTACCTCGTAAACGCGGCTGGCTTCAAAACCGCGGAGCTCGAGGCGATTGCAGGCATCTACAGCGAGAGGATGATAGAGTTCAAAGCGGCATACATCACGAAGTGGGAGACGCCGTGGCAGTGGCCGGAGATCATCTTTCACGGCGAGAGGGGCACACCGCGCGGCATGGGGCAGTTCACGCCATACCCCGGGGGGTACTTCCAGCTTCACGGCATGACCAAAGAGATTACGCTTTTTAACGAAGGGCTGGCCAGACCCCGCGGCAGGCTCATGCCGCCGAAGCTTCCCGAAAACTTCGAAAAGAAGATAGAGAGAGGATGGGAGTGGAGCGAGGTGCAAAAGAGGACCGAAGCGGCCATATCGCACATAGCCCGTTTCATCCCCTCTTTCGAAACGGCAAAAACGGCGTCGGTGCCGCTATTTGGAGCGCAGCAGATACCGGGAGACGACCCGACCCTCCGCGTGGCAGAGGTGGAGTTTCCCGCCGCGCGTTACGCAAGGTGCGAGATAGTCAAAGTCTCATCGAGCCTCGACATGGCCGAGGCGATCGTTCGCGACATGCAGAGAGAGGGGGTGCTTCAGAGCATCGTTCCCTCCATAGCCTTTCCGCACGCCAACGTTCCGCACGAGAGGGCGCTCGGGGCGCTCGCC
>WGAW01000166.1 GCA_015494675.1 Hydrogenimonas sp.
ACCGCGGTTGCCTTCCACCTCTTTGTCCCGGTGCCTATAGCGAGGGGGTCCTACCCGGTCCCATACCGAACCCGGAAGTCAAGCCCCTCAGCGCTGATGATACTGCACCCCTCGGGTGTGGGAACGTAGGTCGGTGCCGGGCTTGAGGTTTCTCTTCCGATCAAAACTCCTCAACAACGAAATAAGAAAATTTCATAATAATTTCTCTGCATTACTATTTAAGACGGCTTTTTAACTATATAAAAAAATTATCTTCCAATATTGCGTAAAGTAAGAAATCTTTAAAACTATGCATATATAATATAAATGAATGGCTGAATATGCCGATTATATAGAGCAATCTTGACGATCGGTATATCGGCTATAGTGTCTTGGCTGTATATATGGAGGCTCAAGAGCCATCGGAGGTTTGGTGTTGGTTTTTGCAAAAAGTCTTTTTTCGCAATGCTTGCAACATCGAGTCCGATTGCGACAAATCACACAGAAGAAGGAGTAGGAATGAGGAAATTTATAGCTTTGTCGGCGGCTGCCGCGGTGGCTGCATCGGTCGGATTCGCGTCGGATGCCGATCTAAAGGCGGAAGTAGAAGCCTTGAAGAAAGAGGTAGCCTCTTTGAAAAAGCAGACAAAAGGGTTGAATGCAAAGAGGCTTAAAAAGCAGATGAGTCAACTCAAGGCCGCCGCACTCAACGATAACATCAAATGGAGCGTCGATTTCAGAACGGCTTATGATGTGATCGGATACAAGGATATCAACGACAATTCGAGCTGGAATCAGATATTTACCAACAGGCTATGGCTCGGCATGGGGTATGCACCGACAAACAATGTAGTATTCAAAGGGCTGATAAGCTACTACAAAGCGTATGGCCAGATGACGAACACTTTCGGTGCCAACTTCAACTATTTTGACTGGGTCGTAAACGAGACACCCAACCCCAACGGAGAGCTCAGGGTAAAAGAGGCTTACTGGCTCTATTTCGGCAACAGCTTTTTGGGAGCGAACATTCCGTGGACGGCGAGTCTGGGTAGGCGCCCCGCTACGGACGGTCTTCTTGCCAGCTACCGTGAGGATCAGAACCCGAAATCTCCTTTGGGACATATAATAAATACGGAGTTCGACGGAGCGAGTTTCAAGTTCGATCTGAGCAACGTAACCGGAGTGTCGGGAATGTATTTCAAGCTCTGCATGGGCCGCGGTATGACGAATGCTAGTATACGCTATGCAGGAATAACTCCCGGTTTTGTATATGGAGTAAGCAACCAGCTGGTTATCAGCGGGAATGGCACTGACTACAACAAGGTACCTGGATATGAATCTACCGACCTTGCCGGATTTATATTTGTTCCATATGATGATGGTCAGTATTCGGTACATACAACCGCCTTTAAGGCCTGGAATCTTCCAGGTATAGTCTTTGCCGGAGCTCCAAGCGATGTTACGGGGGATGGAGTTCCTGACTATCAGGGGAATTTTATGCAAGTCGGAGACATGTACGGCGCGGCGATCAGCCTTCTTGCGCAGGGAGTCGGCGACGGAATCAGCGATATGCTTGACGACACAAACCTTTTTGTAAGCTTCGCGGCGAGCAAGACCGATCCGCAGGATGGCAACAGAATGTTAGGAAACGCGGACAAAAAGACCGGTACGTCGATCTATGCGGGCGCCAACTGGCCATGCCAGCTTATAGACAGCGCCAGAGTCGGTGTAGAGTACAACCATGGAAGCCAGTATTGGAGAAGTTTCACATATGCCGAAGATACACTCGCAGGCAGCAAGCTGGCGACACGCGGCGACGCTTACGAGATATGGTTCAATAAAGAGCTCGTAGGAAAGACGTTGACGGCGCAGATAAGGTATACATATATGGATTACAAATATACCGGCAGCAACGGCTTTTTCGCCGACGGCGGAACTCCCGTAGAGGTAGACAGCACCCAGGGAAGAATGATGGGAGCTATAGACAAAGCGCAGGATATCAGACTCTATATCCGCTACAGATACTAAGCGATGTAATGTAAATTGCGGGCTCTGCCCGCAATTTGAGAGGAGGTGAGCGGCTCTACAACCCCCTGAAGCTTTCGAAGTTATGGATTTCGAGATAGATGCCAAACGGGCTTAAATTGTCGGGTCTTCTCTATGCGGGGCGGCCCATCTCTCTTAAAAGATTTTCCGCTATCTCTTTGTAGTACCCTTTTTGAAGTTCATCCCCCATGGCGACAGGTGGAGTCCCGTTGTCTGAGAACTCTCTGATCCGCATATCGAGAGGAATTTTGCCGAGAAAAGGGATAGAGTATCTTGCGGCAGTCTCTTCTCCTCCACCTTCTCCGAAGATGTCGTATCTCTTTTTGGTATCGGGAGCTATGAAGTAGCTCATATTCTCCACAAGCCCGCCTATGGGAACTTTTATATCTTTGAACATCATGATGGCTCTGCTTACATCGTCGAGTGCGACCGGCTGAGGAGTGGTTACGATAACTCCGGCGGTTATGGGCAGCTCCTGGGCCATCGTAAGCTGTATATCGCCCGTACCCGGCGGCATATCTATGACCAGAAAGTCTAGATCTCCCCAATCTACATCCTCAAGAAACTGTATAAGCGCACTTACGGCCACTGAACTTCTCCATACAAGCGGAGTATCGGAAGAGGGAGTAGTCAGACCCACGCTCATTATCTTTATTCCGAAATTTTCACTCGGAACTATCTTGTCTTTTTCATTCCACTGCAATTTCTCGTGGGCCGTACCGACCATTCTGGGTACATTGGGACCGTACACATCGGCATCCAAAAGCCCTACGCTAAACCCCTTTTGCGCAAGGGCGACGGAGAGATTTACTGAAACCGTACTCTTTCCGACACCGCCCTTTCCGCTTGTAACGGCGATGACCTTTTTTGCGTACGGTGCCCTGTTGTTGGGGGCGGAGGTGTTTCCGTAATTGATACTCTTTTTTACGGGAGCATCCCTCTTTACTGCAACTTCTCCCGCGAAAAGATCCTTTATGGCCGTCTCTATTTTCATATAGGCTTCATCGTTCTGCATAGATAGCAAAACCGTGATTCTGCCGTTTTCTGTCAGGACCTCTTTGACCACTTTCATCTGCACGATCGATTTGTCGAGCCCCGGATAGTCTATCTTTTCGAGCTCTTTTATAACGGCTTCCCTATTCATACGGATTGCTCCTCATTTCGCGTTGTAACAGCAAGATGGTGGAGTTTGCCTTCTGTATCCACTCTCCGACGATATCGGATGCCTCTGGAAAATTTTGCGCCAGCTCCCGATAGGCCGTTATTCTCTTTTTTAAAAGCGTTATGAAACTTTTCAGCATCCTGGAGGTCTCTCTGTTGTCGTGGGCATGGCGCATGAGATGCTTTAAAAGGGCGGATCGCTCCTTCATCGGAAGGTCGAGCCCCAGCTCTTTTCCTATCTCTACGATTTCGGTATTTGTAATGTATACACCGGAATAGAAGAGCGCCAGAAGCCGGCTCTCAACACTCTCGTATGCGTGAGTGAGGGTATCGGGATTCTGTTTCAAGCTTCACCTCTTCTTTTGATGTTTGCCTCGGCGGCCTTCGCTACATTCTCATCGCCGTCTTTTAGGAGCTTTTCAAGAACATCTTCGGGTGTTGAGGGGTTTTCCGCGACCCTCATGCGCACCATTTTGTCGGAGTCGTCCGCGAGCACGGTAAGGATTTTGGCCGGTACCGACGGATTGCCGGAGAGGCCGTCTCTTACGATCTTTTCGTCTGAGAATAGTTTCTGGAGTGTAGCGACCGGCGTATTCGGATTTGTCGCGGCCAGCGCCCTTACGAGGTTGACGCTGTCTTGCGCCAGCTTTTGCAATATATGGGCGGGCGTATGAGGGTTTTTCGCTACCGCCCAGCGGCTGCCCATATCTTCCGTCTCACTCAGTTTGATCAGAAGATCCTCCATTAGAGGATCTTTGCATCCGTCTCTATCGTATACCGATGTGCGCATACTGAGATTCATCGCGACCTGGCCTACGATCTCCATGTCGTCGGCAAACGCTTCGAAGATCTCTTTTACTCTCGTCAGCGGCAGTTCTCTATTTTTCAGCTCTTCGAGCGAACTCTCTCTATCCATATTATATAGTACTTTCATAGGGGATTGAAGCCGAAGTCTGCACCGGAAAGATGCCGTGTGCATTAGGGGCTGGAATTATGGTAGCAAAAAGGGTAGCGGTAGTCAACACCGCAGCATATAGTTTGAGAGTGAAAGGGCTTTGCCGGGTTCCGGACCGGTATTTCGGGTTATATAATCAGTTTAACTGCCGAAGCTATTCATGATAATTGGATATAGGCCGATATAGTTAGGACAAAGTCAGGCTTTAGAGATTTAAATGGAGCGATTCGACGCTTTTCAAGCTGACTTAAGAAATTAGTTTCTATAATGAATTGTTGTCGGTGAAACCCGAAAAATCGGTGCATTAGGCACTTTGAACAAAGACATAAGGAGTTATGATGAAGCAGTGGTTCAGGACGCTTTGCTTTGCGGCTCTCTTTTTCGCGTCGGCGCTGCCGGCAGCGGAAAAGATTACGATTCAGCCCGAAGAGGCGATAAAGCTGATCGGGAAACCGGGCTACGTTTTCGTTAGCGGTGATAGTGAGACAGCCTTTGAAGGAGGCCATATAAAAGGGTCGCGAAATATGTACGCGCACCATCTGCACCATGCGGATCTGATGGGCAATATGGAGTGCGAGCCGCTCTACCAGTGCCCTGAGCATGCTGAGCACTACATTAGCAGCAAGGGGATAAAGAAGAGCGATACGATAATCGCTTACGACAACTGGAGAGGGCCGAACGCTACCGGAGTCTACAGCTTTTTCAAGTCTTACGGGCACAAAAAGGTCTATATTCTCGACGGCGGACAGGACGGCATAAAGGCGCTCGATCCGAACCAGAAGATATACGACAGGCTCAAAAAGGAGAAGAGGGCCGTAAAAAAGGCGTACAAAAAGGCTAAAAAAGCGGGCGATAAGGCGAAGATGGCCGAGCTGAAAGCCAAGAAAAAAGAGATAGTCGCCCAGATGAAGCAGGTTGCCAAAAAGCTGCTCGTTCAGAGGGGCAAGGAGAAACAGTTCAAGCATACGCACTATAAAATCAGTAAAAGCGATATAGATACTAGTGCCATTGCCGGGACCAAAGAGGTCTTCGATGCGATGCAGGATATTCTGAAAAACGGTAAAAAGAGCAGATTTGCCATTGTGGATGCGAGAGGGATGGTGGAGATCATCGGTGAGAGAAAGATGGATAACGTAGCGAGGGGCGGGCATATTCCTGGCTCTACCTTCATCGAGTGGAAAAAGGTGACCGATTTTAAGAGAAAGAAGAGTTTCCGTCCCCTCAAAGAGCTGGAGGAGACATTCAAGAAATACGGCATTACAAAAGACAAGACGATCTATGCCTACTGCCAGGTTGGTGCGGGACGCGGTTCGGACATCGTAACCGCGCTGCAGATGCTCGGATACAAAAACGTGAAAGTATATACAGGGGCGTGGGATACCTGGGGTAACAATATGAATCTGCCGATTCGACGATAAGGGAGAGTTAAAATGACGCAAAACATGAAACGAAGAGACTTTTTGAAATTTTCCGGTGTGACCGCCGCTTTGGTGGCGTCACAGGGTAGTTTGTTCGCAAAGACCGGTGTCATGAAGGTTGAGAACGGGAAAGAGAACTATCCAAACACCACATACACCGAAGAGATGTATCGCAATGAGTTCGATTTTACTCGCGGCAAGAAAGAGGAGACCGGGTTTGCGTACCACTGCGTAAACTGCCAGGGCAACTGCGCGTGGGAGGTCTGGTCGCACAACGGAGTGGTAACGCGCGAAAACCAGTCTGCTCGCTATCCATCTATAAATGCGAAGATACCAGATTTCAACCCGAGAGGGTGCAACAAAGGTGTCCAGCATTCACAGATAATGTACGAAAAAGACAGAATACTCTACCCTATGAAGCGTGTCGGAGAGCGCGGAGAGGGAAAGTGGAAGAGAATCAGCTGGGATGAGGCCGCGACGGAGGTGGCCGAAAAGATTTTCGATGTGATGACCGATCCGGAGCGTGGGCCCGGCAAACTTATGGTTCATGCAGGAACGGGGCTTCTGACCGAGGGGCGCCGAGGCGCTCCGCTGCGTTTTTCTACACAGCTGGGTGCGGTAAGAATATATCCGGCCTCATATCTGGGGGATATGTTCTCAGGTGCGGCTATAGCATACGGAGAGGGTAACGTAGGCGGAACCTACGACTTTATGTACAACGTGGATACTTCGATATTTTGGGGAGGGAACCCCTCCGTATCCAGGATCCCCGATGCCCACTTCGTATGGGAGGGCAAATACAACGGCGCGAAAGTCATCATCATAACCCCCGAGTTCAACGCCTCCGCAAAGTCGGCCGATCTCTGGATACCGATAAAGCCCGGCAGCGACAATATACTGGCGATGAGCGTCATTAACGTCATCTTGAACGAAAAGCTCTACAAGCCGGGCTTCATGAAGATATTTACAGATCTTCCGTTCCTTGTACGGCTCGACAACCGCAAGCTTCTCAGGCGATCCGATATGGAGCATGCCAAAAACGAAGAGGAGGAGGAGAAGTTCGAGGAGGAGTTTTATGCCATGAACTCCAGGACGGGTAAGCCGGCCCTGATGCCGGGAACAGAAGGGAGCGAGCACCATACACTGAGGCTTGACGAGTTCGGTATCGATCCGGAGCTCGAAGGCGAGTGGAGCGTGAAGACCCTCGATGGAGAGGTGAAGGTGACGACGGTCTTCGAGATGCTCAAAAAGTCGGCCGCAAACTTCGCACCGGAGAAGACCAAGGATATTACAGGCGTGCATCCGGACGTGGTTCGCGAGCTGGCATACGACATAGCCAAACCGAAGGTCGTTGCGATCACTACCGGGTTTTCGCTCAACAAATATTTCAACGGTGTCATGACCATCTGGAACATAGCATCGATATGCGGTCTGACAGGTCGCATGGGGCCGTATGGAGGCTTGAATACGGAAAACGAGTTCAGCCTGAGCGGCCTTGGGGCTCTCAGCGGATTCGGCGGGAAATATGCGCCCCGATTCGGGTCGGGTTTCGTAGGCGAATTCGTTTTCGGAGACGGAATGAAGATATTCGACAGATACTTCAGCGACGAAGATGTACGCCGCGCCCAGAACGGCATGAGCAAAAAAGATTATATGGAGATAGTGCAGAAGCTGCTCGAAGAGGGTAAAAACGGCAAAGCCAACAACGAGTCTCACCACGGTAACGTCGTCAAACCGTGGTGGCAGCCCGACACGGCCATCATAGTCGCAGACTCGAAATTCAGGCGAAACAAAGGGAGCGAGTATCGTGAAGCCTTTTTGAAGAAGACGAAGTTCTTCTGCTATGTCGACTTCAGAATGAGCGAAGCCGCCGTCTATGCCGACCTGCTCCTGCCGGCGAAGTCTCACTATGAGGTTTACGATATCAGGACAAGCCCGGGATACCATAGATTTACCAACCTTGCCAAACCGATCGCAAACATGAAGCCCGTCGGAGAGGCCAAAGATGAGTGGAGCATGTTCGCCCTTATCGCCAAGAAGCTCGAAGAGGTGGCGAACCGCCCCGAAAATATCTCCAAGGCGAAGGTGAAAGATCTTAAAAAGTATGCGAGGGAGGGTTACCACGATCTGGCCAACTTCTACAAAGAGTTCACAAATACCGACGAGGAGTCGGAAGCTGCCGCGGAGCCGTATCTGGGAACGGACAAGATGGCCGTTGAAGCGGCTCTTGAGAAGTGTGAGCAGTATGCGCCGTGGACGATGGAGAAGATGTACAAGGCGGGTGGATTCCTGCAGCTCAACGAGAAGGCCGGAAAGACTTCACCCCTCTATTCGGACAGGCCGTTCTTCACTTTCGAAGACCATCTCTATAAGTTCGAGAGGCTGGAGACGCTCAGCGGACGACAGACGTTCTATGTCGACCATCCGATGTTCATCAAACTGGGAGCGGCGACAAATACCGGAATGGAAGGGATAAGGCCGCAGGGCAACCGCTACCCGTTCGTGCTGATGACCCCGCATGCACGCTGGTCTATCCACTCCAACTATAAGCAGAGCAGGATTCTACAGCGCCTTCAGAGGGGAGTGCCCTATGTTCAGGTCAACAGAATGGTAGCCAAGAAGAAGGGGATAGAGGACGGCGATACGATTCGCATCTTCAACAGTCTCGGGGAGTTCTACGCCATGGCCAAAGTCTCAAGCTCGTGCCCGCCGGACGGACTCGTGATGGAGCATGGATGGGAGCCTTATATGTACAAGTTCAAAAAGGGCCACAACGAAGTGGTCCCGACCGCTCTGAACCTGCTCGAGATGGCCGACGGGTGGGGGCACCTGAAGTTCGGCGGCCTTTGGGACGGAAACCAGTATGCATACGACGGTGCTATAGACTTCGAAAAGGCCGATGTATGAGAGTTTTCGACAGAAATAGCGATGCCGGTCTCCGTGGGGCGGGTAGCCCGTCTGCAGCCGGATGCACCCATATAGAATATGCGATCGATGCGAGAGAAGGAGAATAACCGATGTCCAAAAGACAATTAGCGATGGTAATGGATTTGAACAAGTGTATCGGATGCCAGACCTGTACCGTGGCGTGTAAAACGCAGTGGACCAACCGCAACGGCCGCGAGTATATGTACTGGAACAATGTCGAAACCTATCCGGGTACCGGCTATCCGAAAAACTGGATGGAGCTCGGCGGCGGATTCGACGAATCGGGCGATCTTCAGGCAGGAGTGGTCCCCAATATAGAGGCGGATTACGGCGTACCCTGGGACTACAACCATGATCAGCTGCAGTTCGGTGCCCAGCTCAAGCCCGATGTCGAGCCTACATGGGGGCCCAACTGGGATGAAGACGAAGGTGCGGGAGACTTCCCGAACGACAACTACTTCTTCTATATCCCGAGGATCTGCAACCACTGCTCGAATCCGGGCTGTCTGAGCGCGTGTCCGAGGGATGCGATCTTCAAGCGCGACCAGGACGGCGTAGTTCTCGTGGACCTCGACCGTTGCCAGGGATACCGCTACTGTATAGCGGGGTGTCCTTACAAAAAGATCTACTTCAACCCCAAGATCAGCAAGAGCGAAAAGTGTATCCTCTGCTTCCCGAGGGTCGAGAAGGGACTTCCCCCGGCGTGTGCGCAGCAGTGTGTCGGACGAATCCGATTCGTCGGCTTTCTCGACGATGAGGAGGGGCAGGTACACAAACTTGTTCATAAATATAAAGTCGCTTTGCCGCTTCGCAGTGATTACGGTACACAGCCGAACGTATACTATGTACCGCCCACCGAGGCTCCGCCCAAATTCGATGCAGAAGGAAGGATCATAGAAGGAAGCAATCGTGTACCGATGGAGGAGTTGGAGCTGCTCTTCGGTCCGCAGGTGCACGATGCGATGAAGACGCTTCGTGCCGAGATGAAGAAGCGAAAAGAGACCGGCAAGAGCGAATTGATGGATATTTTGATCGCCTACAAGCACTCCGACATGTTCAGACTCGACCAGGAGTACTACCAGAGTATCGCAAAAAAAGAGGGCCTGTCGCTCGCGCCGATAGACAACCGCTATATGCAGGGCAAAAACAGCCCCAATAAATTCAAGTTCAAGGTGGTGGAATATGACTAAGACAACTACTGCACTGCTGGCGACCTCGCTTGTCGCTACGGCCCTTCTTGCTGACGGTGTCGTACTGGCTCAGAAGACCGAAAGGGATGTGACCAGGCTGACACCGACATCGAAAGCGTGGGAGTATGTCAAGGCGACTACGATCCACCTATATCCTCAAACCGCCCTTGTTCTGAACGACAAAAAGGCGAATGAACTAAACAGCAACGTAAAGGCGAAAGAGGCTCGTGTAAAGGCGATTCACGACGATAAAAACATAGCCTTCCTGCTGGAGTGGCCCGACGGGACGCGTTCTATTCAGAGGGGTTACAAGTCGGATGTCTATGCCGACGGATTCGCGGTTCAGTTTCCCGTGAACTACAAAGATCCGAAAAAGCTTCCCTATATAGGTATGGGTAGCGACGGAAGAGCCGTAGTGATCCATCTGCAAAAGGCTGTCGAGAAGATATACGAGCCCAACGGCAACGGCGACGTATCTATGCAGCAGAACGTTTTGAGCAAAAACGCTTTCGGAGATAGCGCGGAGGAGTTTGCACGGAAAGTTGGAGCGCTGGCGGTAAAGGATTATCAGCGCTCTTTCGTCTCCGAGGGGTTTCGCTCCATGACGGAGATAAAAGACGGCAGCGAAAAGTTCGATGCCGATATGAGCTACTCCGACAATGTATGGAGAGGAACGCTCATAAGACCTCTTAAAGACGGTTATCTAAATCTAAAAGGTGCTTTCCCCGTAGCGTTTGCCGTTTGGGACGGGGCGAGGCTCAATCGTGACGGACAGAAACTTCTTTCGGGCTGGACCGCCGTCAAACTTGTGGACAGCAGCGGTGGAGAGAAGCTTGTAGCGGAGCTTACCGCTGCCGCCAAGGGGGATGCGAAGCACGGGAAGGAGCTGATAGAGCAGAACGGATGTACGGGATGCCACCATATAAGCGGTCTAAGCGGAGCAAGCTATATGGCGCCGGGCCTGGACAATGTAGGCGGCTACTCCACGTCCGCCTATCTCAGGGAGTCTCTCGTGGATCCGAGTGCAGTGGTAGTTCCCGGATATAACAGAAACGCCCACCCGAGCGCCGTATGGTACAACCTCGATCACGGAAAGCGTATCTCTACGATGCCCCCGTATCCGTTAGACGACAAGAGTCTTGATGATATGGTCGCGTATCTGAAAACCCTCAAATCGGAGGTGAAATGATGAAAAAGGTTTTAATGTTCGCACTCTCTGCAGCTTTCGCCGCCGCACTCTTCGGCTCGAGCGAAGAGATAGAGAAGAAGGGGTTTCTGACAACAAAGTGGTGTGCCGAAAACGACATGTTCAAAGACTGCAGGCTCGAGAGCGCGGTCTGCGGGTACGGCGGGTGCTTCAAGAGCTGGAATTTCGGCGATCCGATAAAGGAGGAGCTCGTTCTATATGTCCACGATGACGGGAAGTATTACAGAGTAAGTCTCGACAAGATAAGTCGAAGCGAGCTCGATGAGGCGATAAACAGGAATGAAGTGACCATAATAGGATCGTATGACGAAAAAGAGAATACGATCCATGCGACCGAGTTCAAAGCTCCGCCTCCGCCCAAAAAGTCGTTCTTCAAAGGGTGCCTCTGATACCGCTTCGCCTCTTTGGCGGAGATGTCCGCACGACAATACGGATGCCGTGGCCGAACCTGCTTTGGCCGCGGTTTTTGCTATCATACTCTTCCAACAAGTTTCAGGGGATTCAATAATGGATGATAGAACGAGACTCTACATTTACGCGTTTTTGTCGCGGGTCTTTACGGAAGAGCTTGACGATAAGGCGATCGCCGATCTTGCCGCCAACGAAGAGCTGTTGAAGACGATAGGCGAAGAGACGTTCGAGTGGTTTTCGAAAAGAGATGCAGAGACAATCAGGGAGGAGCTCAATGTCGACTACAACTCCCTGTTCGTTGTTCACAACCACCCTATAGAGTCGTCGGTTATGGATAGCAAAAACGAAATTCTGATAGGCCTGCAAAACCCTGTTATGCAGTTCTATTTCAGCCGCGGCTACGACCTGAATCTCGAAAGCTCGAAACTGTATGTTCCGGACCATGCCGGTATAGAGTTCGGATTTGTACAGAGCATGATAAGCCAGAACGATCTTGTGGCCCAGGCGGAGTTCCTTCATGACCATCTGATAAGATGGATCGTACCTTTTCTGCTGGCGGTCAAACCTATGGCCATGACCCCTTTTTACAGGGATCTGTGTGACTTTACCGTAGAGTTTCTGCTGTCCGACTACACTCAGGTTAAAGAGCGTGCGGGAGATGCGGATGCGTAGTGAGAGCGCAACTGGGTCGGAGCTCTTCAGTTTCGACTACTTCAGCTGCTTAAGAAGCGACTATGCGAAAAACGAGTGTTCGATATGTATCGATCTTTGCCCCGAAGGTGCGATGGTATTTGACAGAAGCAGACTTACCCTTGATTCCAAAAAGTGTACAGGATGTGCGGCGTGCATAGGAGGATGCCCGACCGAAGCGCTAGCAAGCGAACTCTTCGATCCGAACCGTTTCGCCATAGAGTTTCCCGGCAGAAGCGGGAATATGATCTCCTGCAAAGAGAGTGTTCCGTGCCTGGGGGCGCTTTCGGTCGAACATCTGATAACCATAGCGATAAGAAGCGAGAGTGAGATCGTTTGCGATCTCTCCCACTGTAAAGAGTGCCCGGTAAATTCGAACGCTCTTGTGCAAAAGAGCATTGAAAAGGCGATAGATGAGGCTCAAGGTTTTTTGGATGCTGCGGGCATAAAAAAGAGAATTTCTGCAGTGACGGAAGTTTCACAAAGCGAGACGGACATCGGCAGGAGAGGGCTGTTCAAAAAGCTTGCGGGCATAGCTTCGGAGATCGGTGAAGAGCGGACTCTCGGCGAGATCGCATCGAGAGGGGATGAGAGAGTGCCGCTAAAAAGGATACTGCTTAAAAACTCCCTAAAAAATGTATCTGAAGATTTTGAGGGCACTGCTCTGTCTGGCCCCACGTTTTCGTTTGTCGCCGATAAAAAGATAGATGCAGACACCTGCACAAACTGCCAGGAGTGTGCTATGTTCTGCCCTACCGGAGCTCTTTCGCTCCTGCAGGACAACAGCGGGATAATCTTTCAGTCGGGCAAGTGCATAGCATGCGGAATATGCGACGATATCTGCCGGCCCGGCTCCATCGGCACCGGGGCGGAGATAGACATCGTCGATTTCGCCTTCGACAGAATGCAACTGCTCGTAAAGCACAAGCTGGAGATATGCGAAGAGTGCAAAGTTGCCTTCCCCTATCGGGGCGGGGAGATGCTCTGCGACCGTTGCCGGGACTTTAGAGAGAACTTCTCCGATATCTTTACCCTTGCCAAAGATTTGCAGTAGTGAGTGTTGCCGAAAAAGAGTTTTATCATAAAGTGCAATAGAAAAAGAGAACGAAGTGCCTGGCAGAGAGGAGGGCCGAGCGTTTCGTTTTCATTGGAGTTTAGCATAAAATAACCTGATTAAACTTTATGCAAATATATTTTGGTTAACATTCATTATGCTAAGATTGAAAGTATCGATACTTTGCAAAAGAGAGAGTTTATTGGAAATATTAAAGGTCGTTGAAACGGCCGGATGTCTTGTCGGAGAAATTTTTATCTGCGACGAGATCGACTATTTTTCTCCCACGCAAAGCTCATGCGACCTGTTTATCTGCTATCTGGACAGCTTTTGTTCAGAAGAGGCCGTAGACTTCTCATTAAAAGCGTGCAGACTCTCCAAATGTGGAATGATTTTATATATTGTCCGAAAGAGTGACTGCCGGTTGCTGCACAAGGCGGCTCTATTAAACTCGGATACCTATAT
>WGAW01000167.1 GCA_015494675.1 Hydrogenimonas sp.
ATATACGCATCGCCAGAAGTCCGCAGTCGCGCGGGTCCCGCCCTTTCAGTATCGTCTCTATTCCGCGGAACATCGTTGAGGAGCTGTATGCATCCACTATTGTGTTGTTGTCGTCGATGACCGCTTCGATACGAAGGTGCCCTTCGATCCTCGTGATCGGATCGACTACGATATGTCTGCTCATGATGCATCCCCCCCGTCAGATTTTTTACCCGCAAGCAGACTCACGGCGGCATGAATCGCTATACCTACACCCGTAGCGGCAAGTACTCCCAGACCAAACTGGTCGACACTCTTCTCGACACCGCCGGTCGGAGCCTTGATATTGGCATCGGACATAGGACGCTCATAAGCGTATTTGTCCCAGAAGTCCGGCTCGGAACAGCCGATACATCCGTGTCCTACACCTACGGGCCAGCTGACGCTTTCGTTGTATCGTATGATGGAACAGTTGTTGAAAGTCATCGGGCCTTTGCAGCCCATCTTGTAGAGGCAGAAGTTGTTTTTCGCCCCCTCGTCTCCCCACTCTTCGACAAACTCACCGGCATCGAAATGGGCACGACGTTCGCAGTTGTCGTGGATTCGATAGCCGAATGCGAATTTCGGGCGAAGCAGTGAGTCGAGTTCGGGAATCTGCCCTGTCATAACATAGTGCAGAATGACGCCGACCATATTTGCGGGGTTCGCCGGACATGCCGGAATGTTGACGATCGGCTTTCCGTTGATTATATCCATGACACCTTTGGCCCCTGTCGGGTTTGGAGATGCGGCAGGCACCCCGCCGAATGTGGCACAGCTCCCCACAGCCACGATCGCGGCGGCATCATCGGCAAGAGATGTGAGCTGATCTACAAACGTCTCTCCTGCCGGCCCCGTCGTGCCGTATATTCCGTTTTCAGCCATGGGGATAGAACCTTCGACAAAAAGAAGATACTTTCCTTTGAATCTCTCTCTTGCATCCTCAAGCTGCTTCTCCGCCTGAAAACCGGCAGGCGCCATCAGAGTCTCGTGAAACTCGAGACTTATGATATCGAGTATGATATCGTCCACTTTCGGTCCGTCGCTTCTTATGAAAGCTTCGGAGTTGCCTGCGCAATCTTGATACTCCACCCATATTACCGGGATTCTGTTCATAACCTCCGCAGCTTCCGCTACGAGCGGTTCGAAGAAACCGGGTAGCATCAGCATCGCCGTCGTAGCGCTGACCCACTTCATGAAATCGCGTCTGTCGCACCCCTCGTCGGAGAGAATCTCCCGTAGCTCTGCTTTCGAGCCGAAAGGCTCCATCGCCTTCAACTCTTCGATGCGTCTTCTGCATTTTGCATAGAGCTCCCTGTAGTAGAGATCGCCCCTGTTCGTTTCGACACGTGAACTTTTTGCGGTAAAGAGCCTTTTTACCGCCTCGCTCCTCCCACCCATGAATCACCTCCGAGTAACTTGGACGGACCTTTTCAACCGAAGGATGAAAAGGCGACTATCTACCCCGCTTCCAATCATCATATTTTCTTAAGACTTAAACGGAAATAAATAATTTAAAAATCAGATAAAAAAGCTTTTTCTTATATATTTTCAGTACCACATTTCTCTTTCCCCTCTCTTCTATCGGGAGGAGATTGACGCCAAAGGGGCTCTCTATCATCAGGAGTTAAACTCATCATGGTATAATGGGAACCTATATCATGCCGAAGGAACCGAATTGAGTGAAGAGATGGAGAAGATAGAGGAGATCTACTGCCTCAACAGAGAGAACATCAGAAACTACCTGATCGGCCTGCTGAATGAGTACGAGAGCGACGACTACTCCGTTGAGGGGCTTAAAAAGGTTGTCGAAAAGACACCATACCTGATGGTCGCATATATCGTGAACGACGACTGCATCCAGGAGTCTCCGAACATCTATAAAGACCATATAAACGATGCGAAACAGGGGATGAACCGCCGCGCTTTCCTGCGCTATATAAGCACCAAACGTGACCGCTTCTTTCTAAGCGATCCGTACTACAACGAAACATCCGGTAAAATCTACGTTCTTCTTTACGAAGAGCATGACGACAAGATGCTCTTTTTCAACTTCGACATCAAAGCCGTCATCCAGCATCTCGGTCTGTGGGAGAGTATATAGAAGAAACGTGAATTACTGGTAGAGCACACAGTTTGAAGGGTGCACGCCCATGAAGCAGCGAAATCCCGGATTTAGTCTACTCCACCTTTTTTAAAAGCTCATCCATAGCTCTGTCGGGCAGCACCTTTTTAAGCCAGTAAAAGAGGTGCGTTGGCACTGTTACACGGTAGCGCACCCTGGGCTTTTGGCTCTCGAGTGCATGCAAAAGCGCCATGCTTACCGCTTCAGGTCCCAGAGTAAAGGGGGCGTCGGCATCGCTCTTTAGCTGACGAAGCTTTATCTTGTATGCCTCGTGAAGGCGGCTCTTTTTCATATCGATATTTTCAAGAAACTTCTTAAGAGCGTTCTGCCTGAAACGGCTTCTTATCGGACCCGGCTCGATTATGCTGACATATACGCCGGTCCCTTCGAGCTCCAGGCGCATCGTATCGCTCAAAGCCTCCAGTGCCGCTTTGGAGGCGTTGTATGCTCCCCTGTATCTCAAAGCTGTAAACCCAAGAACGGACGAGTTCTGCACTATCCGCCCTTCACCGGCTTCCAGCATCATGGGAAGAAGCTCTTTTGTAAGTTCATGGGTACCGAAGAGGTTGGTCTCAAACTGCGCTCTTAGAGCGTCACGCCCCAGATCCTCCACGGCACCGGGCTGGCCGTATGCGGCGTTGTTGAAGAGGGCATAGAGCCTTCCGCCGGTAAGGTCGCATACCTTTTCCGCCGCCTCTTTTATCGAGTTCGAGTCGTCAAGATCCATTTGAAGGGTTTCGAAACCTTCACTCCGCAGACGCCGTATATCTTCCGTTTTACGCACTGAGGCCAATACACGATATCCGCTCTTTTTGAGGGCATGGATGGAGTGGTACCCGATGCCGCTCGAAGCACCGGTTACAAGAACGGTTTTTACGATATTCATTCTGTTTTATAGAGAATTTTCGCGCCCGAATGGGCACGAAGGGACATTAGAGCTGCGGGCCCGCTGCGGAGAAGTCGAACTCTCCGCTTGCATCGTCGTAGCGGTGGAAGTTCTCTTTAAACATCGAACCGAGCTTTTTGAGGCTCTGCATATAGGCGTCTTTATCTTTCCATGTATTCATCGGGTTTAGAACTTCGGTATTCACACCCTCGAGTGTTTTCGGTATCTGCAGATTGAAAATGGGGAGAGTTTCGAACTCGCTCTCATTGATAGCGCCGCTTAGTATGGCGTTTATGCAGCCGCGCGTATCCTTGATGCTCATCCTGTGTCCCACACCGTACGGTCCTCCGGTCCAGCCGGTATTTACAAGATATACGTTTACACTGTGTTCATCGATCTTTTCACCGAGAAGCTTGGCATAGACTGTCGGGTGCAGAGGCAAAAAGGCCTCTCCGAAACAGGCGCTGAATGTAGCCACAGGCTCCGTGATTCCACGCTCGGTACCGGCTACTTTTGCCGTGTAGCCGCTCAAAAAGTAGTACATCGCCTGCTCTTTGGTCAGTTTGCTCACCGGGGGCAGGACTCCGAAGGCGTCGGCGGAGAGGAATATGATGTTTTTGGGATGGCCGCCCATCAGCGTACACTCGTGGTTCTCTATATGCTCGATCGGGTAGCTTACTCTCGTATTCTCGGTTTTGCTTCCGTCGGAGTAGTCTACGTTACCCTCTTCGTCGACTACGACGTTTTCGAGAAGCGCACCCTTTCTGATCGCCTTGTATATCTCCGGCTCGCTGGAGGCGTCGAGATTTATCACCTTCGCGTAGCAACCCCCTTCGAAATTGAAGACTCCGTTCTCATCCCAGCCGTGCTCATCGTCGCCTATGAGACGGCGGTTGGGATCTGTGGAAAGAGTGGTCTTGCCTGTACCGCTCAGGCCGAAAAATAGAGCCACGTCGTCATCTTTACCGATATTGGCCGAACAGTGCATCGGGAGTTTATTTTCGAGCGGGAGCCAGTAGTTCATCATCGTGAAGATGCCCTTTTTCATCTCGCCGCCGTACCATGTGCCGCCTATGATTGCGATATTCTCTTCTATGTTGAAGACCACAAACACTTCAGAGTTGAGACCGTGCTCTTTCCATTTTTTGTTCGTTACCTGGCAGGCGTTGTAGAGGGTGAAGTCGGGGGTGAAGTTTTCGAGCTCCTCTTTCGAGGGGCGTATAAACATGTTTTTTACGAAGTGCGCCTGCCAGGCGATCTCGCTGACGAAACGGATAGATCGCCGACTCGTCGGACTCGCTCCTACATACACGTCCGTTATATAGAGATCTTTTCCCGAAAGCTCCTTTTTCGTGATATCGAAGAGCTCTTCGTATATCTCTTTCGAGATTGGCTGGTTTATGTCGCCCCACGCTATGTATTTCTCACTCGGAGGCTGCTTGACAAAGTATTTGTCTTTCGGGCTTCGACCGGTGAAGATTCCCGTATCTACCGTAGTTGCGCCGCTTTTCGTCAGCTTCGCCTCACCTCTTTCCAAAGTGTGTCGAATTACCTCGTCGTAATCAAGGTTGTAGTAAACCTTACCTATATTCTCAAGTCCAAGTTGGTCGAGTCCCTTAGGTGTCATTGTACCTTTTCCCGTTTTTGAATCTTTGAGGCACCTCAAAAAAATCTGCCTTCACTATTTGTTCAGATTTTTTAGAGGCGCCTTTCAATAGTGTAATTTTACTCTTCTATTCTTTGACGAAACAAAAATTACAAGAGTATTACGAAAAAATTTCTCTATTTGTCATTTTTGCGGTGTAAAATCTGCATTAAAATCTAGAAGGGTTTTAGTATGGGCAAGATCATCAGGAGCGAAGAGGAGTGGAGAGAGCGGCTCACCCCTATGCAGTTCGAAGTGTGCCGCCGCAAAGGAACCGAGAGGGCGTTTACGGGGGAGTATTACGATTTCAAGGAAGACGGGATATACAGATGTGTATGCTGCGATGCACCGCTTTTCGACAGCGAAGACAAATACGATTCTGGAACGGGGTGGCCGAGTTTCAGCAGACCCGTATCGGATGAGGCGGTCGAAGAGCACGAAGACAGAAGCTACGCTATGGTCAGAACGGAAGTGACGTGCGCACGCTGCGACGCGCACCTCGGCCATGTTTTCCCCGACGGCCCACCGCCTACAGGCCTGCGCTACTGCATAAACTCGGTCTGCCTCACTTTCGAACCGCGCGGGAGATGACGAAAGCGAGGGCAGATATGACCAGAACTCCTATAAGCGGCATTATCCACGGGTTCTGCTTGGCGCTTTCAAGAAGCGAGAGAACCGTTTTGCCGCCCAGATAGCTCGCCCCTCCCACCACAACCGCCCACAACGCCGATGCCAGAAGGTTCAAGACGGCAAACTTTGCCGTATCGTAGCGGGTGAGGCCTATCGCGATCGGCACCAGTGTCTTGACGCCGTATATATATTTTTGTAGGAAAATCACCAGCGCTCCGTACTTTTTCATCAAAATATGCGAGTAGGCGAGCTTCCGCCTATGCTTTTTAAGGTACTCCATCATCGTATGCTTGTTGAATCTCGTAAAGAGCAGCAGGGCCATGTCGCCTATGAAATTGGAGACGAAAGCGACGGCAATACTCACGCTAAGATCCATCTTGCCCATCGAAGAGAGCACCCCCGCAGCCGCCAGAGCGAAAAACCCCCCACCCAGCGAGTAGAAAAAGAGGATTATATATCCGTACGTTACGAGGTTGTCGATCAACTCGTGCAAACCGCCCTCCCACCGTGTGATGTTTAAGCGTGATTGTACCCGATTTTGATAAAATAGTGAACAATCGGACGGCGAAAGAGAAGTGTTTAAGTCGATTGTTTCGAAAGTCTGTATTGCCGGTACCCGTTCCGCCTCTGCGTTTCTCCATACGGCGTACCGTTTATTAGGGGGCGGCCATTGAGAAAAGATACCGGCTTTGACCTCGGTACATCGGAGGTTGCCGCCATAAGATATTTCGTGGCCGTCCCGACCATACATCCAAAACTACAAATACGCAGCTTCCGACATAGCTGATCGAAAGAGTGTAAGTATGAGAGAAAGCAGACACGTTTCACTTCTGCGAAAGAGTAAGAACAGACCGGAGGCTACACGATGATAGAGATAGAACGCATTCCGTCACTACACGGCAGCGACCCCGAAGCCAAGCGCGAGGAGATACGCCGCTACTTTCACAACACTTGCGACGTCTACGAATCGCTCTTCGACCATCTTGCGAGCGACGAGGCCTTTTACAACCGCCCGGAGCCCCTGAGGCATCCGCACATATTCTACTTCGGCCACACCGCCGTCTTTTATGTAAACAAGCTTGTGCTTGCGAAGGTGATCGAAAAGAGAATAGACCCCGCTCTGGAGTCGATCTTCGCCGTCGGGGTGGACGAGATGAGCTGGGACGACCTGAACGAAGAGCACTACGACTGGCCCTCCGTCGAAAAGACCCGCAGATACAGAAAGAGCGTCAGGAAGATGGTGGACGGCCTAATATCGACACTGCCGCTAGAGCTTCCGATTACGTGGGAATCTCCCTGGTGGGTCATACTGATGGGCATAGAGCATGAGCGCATACATATAGAGACATCTTCCGTTCTCATTCGACAGACGGATATCTCACTCGTAAAACCCCTGCCCGAATGGCCTGTCTGCAAAATCTCCGGCGATACACCGGAAAATGCCCTGCTCCCCGTTTCGGGCGGCAAGGTTGTCATAGGCAAAGAGAAGAGCGACGACTACTACGGATGGGACAACGAATACGGCCGCCACGAAGCCGAAATACCGGACTTCAAAGCCTCCAAATACCTCGTAACCAACGGCGAATTCATGAAGTTCGTAGAGGATGGAGGATACGAAAACGACAGGTGGTGGGAAGAGGAGGGGCTGGCATGGCGAAACTTCAAAAAGGCCAAACACCCGCACTTCTGGGTGGAGGGCGAAAAGGGCTTCAGGTACAGAGCGCTCGCCGAGATCATCGAAATGCCGATGGACTGGCCCGTAGACGTCAACTACCACGAGGCGAAAGCCTTCTGCAACTGGCTTAGCGAAAAAACGGGTAGAAGGCTGCGCCTTCCGACGGAGGACGAGTGGTTTCTGCTTCACGAGCGGTGCGGCGTCGCCGACCAGCCGGAGTGGGGGGAGAGGGCGCCGGCCAACATAGGCCTCGAGCACTACGCGTCGGCCTGCCCGGTGACAATGTTTCGCCACGGCGGTTTCTATGACGTGATAGGCAATGTATGGGAGTGGAGCGAGACCCCGATATACCCGTTCGAGGGTTTCGAAGTGCATCCGATATACGACGACTTCACTACACCCACATACGACGGCCGCCACAACCTGATAAAGGGCGGCTCGTTCGCAAGCACCGGAAACGAGGCGCTCAAAAGCTCACGCTACGCCTTCAGACGCCACTTCTTCCAGCATGCGGGTTTCAGGTATGTCGAAAGCGGCTACGAAGAGAGGATCGGTTCGTCCGTATACGAATCCGACGCGCAAGTGAGCCAGTACTGCGAATTCGGTTGGGGCGAGAGCTATTTCGGTGTCGGGAACTACCCGCAGAGGTGCGCCGAAGCGGCACTGGAGTTTACGGATGGGATCGAGCGTCGAAGAGCCCTGGATGTCGGCTGCGCTATCGGGCGCAGCACCCTGGAGCTCGCGACCCGGTTCGAAG
>WGAW01000168.1 GCA_015494675.1 Hydrogenimonas sp.
GATGGGAAGGTCGAAGCGCGGTATAAGCCCCCCTCTCTTCTCGTCGCTCTTTACGGCGCACGTTTTAAAGACATAACCGAGTTTGCTGGCGATATCCATAATCTTTCGGTGTCTCAGAAGAAAGAAGAATAACCTCTTGAACCATGCGATACCGTACTTGTCTGCTATCTCTTTGCGCACCTCCTCTATCACCATATCCGTCGGCAGATCGTTGGGGCATACATCCACGCAGTTCGTACACAGAAAGCAGCTTTCGAATATCTGCTTCGCGTTTTTGTCTATTTCGAGTTCGCCTCTTTCATACGCACCGAGAAGATCTATAAAACCGCGCGGGCTGGTGGTTTCGTCGGGATTTACCTGGTGTATCGTACAGACCGGAATACATTTGCCGCACTTGATGCAGGCGTCGCTTACTTTGGTATACTCGAATATGTTACGGGGTTCGGACAATCCGCTCCCCTCTCCTTTTTGATCGTTCACTTCTTGATACTCCGCAGGCAAAAGTCAGACCGTCTTGCTGAAGGTCTTTTTGCTCTCTTTATGCTTCTGCATATAGGCATCGAACGGCATGGCGATATTTCTTATGACGAGTGTTCCGGTCTGCGAAACGGTTATCGCGTCGTCTGAAATCTGAACGAGCCCCTCTTCGGCCATAGGTTCGAGCTCTTCGAGCGCATCCGCGAAGTAGCTTTTGAAATCTATGCCGAACTCTTTTTCGATCTTTTTTATATCGAGTTTGAAATTGCTCATCAGATCCATGATGACAGCTTTTCTTATGCGGTCGTCCTCGTTCAGCTCCACTCCGCGCCAAAACGGCAGTTTTCCCGCATCTATGGCCGCTTCGTACTCGGGCAGATCTTTGAAATTCTGGGCGTAGTAGTCCTCGCCCTCGCCTATGCTCGTGAGCCCGATACCAAGAAGGTCTACACCGCCTCTTGTCGTATAGCCCTGGAAGTTTCTGTGAAGCTCCCCCTTTTCGATCGCCTGGAAGAGTTCGTCGTCCGGTTTGGCGAAGTGGTCCATCCCTATCATTTTATAGCCGTTGGAGGTGAAGTAGTCTATTGTGTACTGCAGAATGGCGAGCTTCACATCGGGGCTCGGAATCGTCGTCTCGTCCAGCTTTCTCATCGTCTTTTTGAGCCACGGAACATGGGCATAGTTGAAGACCGCCAGCCTGTCCGGATCCAGAGAGCGCGCAAGCTCGAGCGTCTTTTTGAAGCTCTCGAGCGTCTGGAACGGAAGGCCGTATATCAGGTCGATATTTACACTCTCTATTCCGTATCGCCTTGCCAGGTCTACCGCCGCTTTCGTTATGTCGTAGGGTTGTATGCGGTGAACCGCCTGCTGCACTATGGGTTCGAAATCCTGCACTCCGAAGCTTATTCGGTTGAAGCCGTGCTTTTTGAGAACTTTCATCTGCTCTTCGTTGAAGAACCTCGGGTCGATCTCACAGCTCACCTCGGCATCTTCGGTAAAGTTCGGAAAGTGCCCTTTCAGGGTGGTCATAATGTCGTCGAGCTGCTCCGCACTGAAAAAGGTGGGCGTACCCCCGCCGAAGTGAAACTGCACCACTTCGCTCGAGGTATCCATGCTCGAAGCGAGTATCTCGAATTCGCGCTTGAGGTAGTCAATGTAGCGGACCTTCTTCTCCTCCTTGGAGGTGAAGACGACGTTACAGCCGCAGAAGTAGCATGCACTCCGGCAGAAGGGTAGGTGTATGTAGATCGAAAGGGGCTTCGATGCCTCCCTGTTTTTGAGCTTTTCGAGGTACCTTTCGTACGTGAAATCTTCGCTGAACTCCACAGCCGTCGGATAGCTCGTATATCGCGGACCCGGCTTGGAGTATTTGATGAACTGCTTGAAATCTATCATGAAATAACCACTCCTTCTGCACGGCACTACATCACGCGGCCGTAAAATTGAGTGCATTTTCCCATAATTTCCATAAATAAGCGCTAAACCGCCGTATATAGTTCAACATCCCTCTCCCAATCCATATCCTAACCCCCATATCCTATCCCCTATATGCTATCCCCTATATGCTATCCCCTATATGCTATCCCCTATATGCTATATGCCATATCCCAAACCCCCAAACTACCTCCACCCGCTCTTGACGATTCGGCTCGACTCCTCGTAGGGGTACTTCTTGACGAGCTCTTCGATAGAGAGCTTCTGATCGCCCGATCGCATAAAGTGAGCCAGTGTGACCGAAGCCCAGTAATCATCCGCATACTTAGTATCTGCAAGCTCTTTAGGCACTCCGTACCTGTTGACCGTATGGCAGGCCGCACACGTCACCGGACCGCTGTACCTGCCGTCGGGACTGTACTGAAGCGCCTGCTCCCTCGTGGTCAGATCTACCGTGCGCACCGGACCGTCGTAACGTGTGGAGTAGAGCCCGTGGATCGATTCGTGGCAGCTCTGGCAGGCAAGATCTCCGTGCGCTTTGGAGTAGCGGTACAAAGAGAGCTTGTCGGGCTGGTCTATCGGAAAGTAGGAACCGCCCATACTCTCGACGAAAGGCGCAAGATGGCAGTCGGCGCAATGGGGTTCCGAAGCGCTCAGCCACCAGTCGCTGCCGGCGGAGACGGCGTCGTACGGCACCGCTTCCCCCTCTTTGCTGTTCCACGGCCTCAGATCTAGCCCCTTTGCGGCCGCGTTCTTTACAAGTGTGGCGCTCTTGTGCTCGGTATAGAATTTCAAAACCTCGTCTGCACCGCCGCTCTTCGGATCGGCGAGATCTTTGAACCTCTTTTTGTCCCCTCCGGTCATCACTACTACCATCTCCTCCAGACTCCTGTTGCGAAGCGTTCTGCCCTCGAGCCGCTGCGCATTTACAAGATCGTCAGTCCGGTACAGAGTCTGGGCGATCCTGTTGTGACAGTTGGTGCAGTAGAGCCCCCGCATCTTCGAAATCCTCCTTCCCTTCTCATCCTTCATGCTGACCTCTTCAAGAAGATACTTTCCATACTCGTTCAGGAAAAAGGGCGGCTCTGCGTCCGGGTTGGAGTGGGCGTCGCGCCTGACGTAGCATCCTCCTCCGCTCTGCCTCACATCTTTGTCGGAAAATCTGGCCTTTCCGTAACGGTCGAAGACCCTGTACGGGTTTGTGTCGTCGTTCATCGAAGGGTCCTGGAAATGTGTGGGGTGGCACGCCTGGCACGCCTGGCTCCGCCCGGCGGCATCTGGCATCGGAACCATAGCGAGGTGGAAACCGTGTACCGCCTCTGTCAGCGGTTTGGCTTTTACGGTTTTGTAGCCTGTGGCCGTAGGTCTCGGAGACTGAAGGTTGCCCGATATATTGTCACCGTGGCAGTCGGCACAGTTAACAGGCCCTACCCTGCCCAGCCTGTTGTTCGTAGCGTCGGACCTGTAGTCGGAGAGAAACTCTGTCCCGTGGTGGGCGTCGTGAAGAGATAGAATGTTGATGGAGGCTTCGGCAAGACGCGCCATAAATTCGCTGGTGTCGGGGTAGCTCTTCCAGTATTCATACTCTTTGTCGGAAAAGCTCAACCCCTCCTGTCTCGCCATCTGTGCCGCCTTTCCTTCCCTCGAGTGGCAGGCGTAGCAGTTGGGAATATCGACCGGATTGGTTCCGAAATACTCTATCACCCTCTTATTTTCATCGAGCACAGGCTTTCCGTCTCCTGTGTGAAGCTGCACGACGGAGTACTGGAAAGGCTGAAAGTCGTTATGTGTTATCGAGCGTATGGTTCCCCTTCTTCGACTGTCGTTGAAGGCTGTAAGCGGCAGGCCCAGAGCATCCCATATATACGAAGCGGTAAGAGTAAGGGGCACATTCTTCACGGCCGGAACCATCGTATCGGTAAAGACCACGTTGGAGCCGTCACGATCGGCATACTCCATATAGCCTCCGGCCATCGGCTTGCCGCTCGGCCCCGAGTCGTAGCGCACCTTTATCTGGCGGCCGATCCTCAATCTATCTTTCGGAGCCGCTTTGGATGGAAGGGTCCCTTCGAGATCTTTATATATGAATAGGTGGGTCCAGACGTAGTTGGCCATATTGTCACCCGGGGAGTCGAAATGGCCGTCGCCGTCGACATCTTTCGAAACGCCCCAGTAGCGCATCTTGTTCCCTTCGCTGTAGCTGTTGTCTCTGGTGTAGTAGTAGAGTTTCACATCGTCGAAGGGCGAAAGCAGCCTCGGTATCGTACCCCCGCTGCCCGAACGCACCACCTGCGCCTGTATCGAGTTGTAGGGCGGGATTACGCAGCAGTAGCTCATATCGAAACCGACACAGTGCATACCGAGCTCGTAGTTTACGAAGATATTGTAGCCGTTTAGCGGTTCGTAGAACCCTTTCGCCTTTTTTGACGGTGATAGCCTCGATAGCTCAAAAGGCGGCTCTTTCGGATATGGGAGCTCTTTCATCGCTCCATTTGCCCCGGAGTCCGACGCATCTGCCGATCCCAGCGGAGACATAAGCAGAACTGAAAGAAAAAAAGGGAATGCTTTATTCATATTCATAA
>WGAW01000169.1 GCA_015494675.1 Hydrogenimonas sp.
AGCTGCGCAAGGCTCTCTTCGAGCGAAAAGAGTGCCATCGTATCGCGGTTCTTCTGCAAGATGGCCTGGTCGAGGAAACTGCTGTCGAGATCGCCGCTTAGATACTGCTCCTTTTTTCTCTGGATATCTATTCTGTCGTTCTCTATCAGCAGTTTCTGCTTCTTTGTCTGCAGCAGGCTCTTTCTTATGTTGAACAAAGATGCAACCGCCTGCTTTATCATAGCCCTTCGCTGCGCCTCTATGCCTATGTCGCCCACTTTTCGGGAGGCTTTCGCATACTTTACAGCGTACCAGATGCCGCCGCTTTTAAAGATGGGCTGATCGACCCTTACGGAGAGAGAACGGTTTATCTGGGTACGGTCGAACTGGTTGGAGTTCGAGTAGTCGTAGCCTATCGTTACGGGGTTTATCCAACTGAACTGCAGCTGACCGCTGTCGGCACTGTTCTTCTCGTGTTGAAGCTCGAACGACTTCTGCTTCAGCGCAGAGAGCAGCGACTCCGGCTCACCGCCTGCATGAAGCGCCGCGGCCGCAAGGAGGCTACAGGCGAGAAAGCGCACGTTCAAACCGTTCGAAACCAAGTTCCATCTCCTCTTTAGTCAATGTCAGTGCAGGCAGAAAACGGACCGTATTTTTTCCGGCTTTCAGCACCACGACACCCTCTTCGAAAGCCGCATTTATAACTTCGGAAGCGTCACGCCCCTCTTTTACCCGAAGCCCTCTCATGAAGCCTATGCCGACCTCTTTTTCAAACAGCTTTTTGTGGCGCAAACAGACATCTTTGAGCCGCTCTTCGAAAAGCAGGAGCATATGGTCGAGCCCGCCGCTCTCTTTATACTCCTCCAGAATATCGAGCACCTCCAGCGCGGCTCTCGTGGAGAGCAGATTTCCGCCGAACGTACTGCCGTGTTCTCCGGTTTTGAGTATCTCTTTATGGGTCGTCATAACGGCACCTATCGGTACGCCGCCGCCGAGCCCTTTGGCCAATGTTATGATATCCGGCGTTATTTCGTAGAGGTTGCTTGCGAGCACTTCGCCCGTGCGGTAGATGCCTGTTTGCACCTCGTCGACTATGAGCAGCACATCGCGCTTTTTTAGCTCTTCGGCCAGCTTCTGCACCTCATCTTTATCCATAGGCTGAACGCCGCCCTCTCCCTGTACCAGCTCGATCATAACGGCTACCGTGTGGTCGTCTATCAGCTCGTAGACATGCTGTATATCCCTGGCATAGACGAAACCGTCGGGGAACGGGCCGAAGTAGTTGTGCATAGACTCCTGGCCCGTCGCTTTAAGAGCGGTAATGGTGCGCCCGTGGAAGGAGTGTTCGAGGGTGATTATCTTGTAGCGTTTCACTTCCCCTTCCACTTCGCCGTATTTTCTGGCCATCTTTATCGCGCCCTCATTGGCCTCCGCACCGCTGTTCGCGAAAAACGTTCTCACATCGTAGCCGCTCAGTTCGGCAAGACGTTTGGCCAGAAGGGCCTGCGGCTCTATCAGATAGAGGTTCGAGACGTGTATCAGCTTTTCGGCCTGCTCGCATATCGCCCTTGCAAGCCTTGGATTCGCGTGACCCACACTGCAGACCGCTATACCGCTGCCGAAATCTACATAATCTTTCCCATCCTCATCGTAGAGTATCGAATTTTGACCTTTTACGAAATTTACATAGTTCCTGGCATAGGTCTGCAGCACATAGCTCTTGTCGATCTCCTGAAGTCTCATCTATATCCTTTCCACTTTTACTTTGACCTCCTGATAGCATGCACTCTTGCCCATCAGGCTCTTCATAGGCGGGGTGAGATAGTTTACACCCGGGGTTCCCGCATATATAAGCACGCAGTCGCTGCGCATATCGTCGCTTACCTTTACAGGCAGCGTCACCTCCCCATGTTCGGAGCAGACACGTACCCTCTCACCGTCCGCAAAACCGTGCGATGGATGGATCATAACGAAGTTTTCACGCCTAAACTGGCTGTTTAGAGAGTGCGGGCTCTTCGGCGTCAGCAGCCAGAAGCCCTCTTCTTCTTCATCGAAGTCATCCTCGAACTCCTCCAGAAATTCGTAGTTGCCGCTGTCGGTGTCGAACTCTTCGGCGTACGGGAACTCGGAGTATGCCGGAGATTTGAGGATCTCCCCTTCGTTTATGCACTGATCGAACATATACTGAATGTAGTAGCGCTCCTCTTTGAGCCCCTCGAGACCGAGCGCTTCGAAGAGGTATTTCGTAAACTCATATTCGCTAATACCGAACTCGGCATCTTTTATTTTGAGCATCGGCTGCACATACGGGTGGCCGTAGCTAAAACGGATATCCTCTTTCTCCAGGAAATCTTTTGCCGGTATCACGATTTTAGCTTTTTCGCTCGTTTCGTTTTCGTAGAGGCCGAAGTAGATTAGGTTTTCGACCTTCTTCATCTCCTCCTCCACTTTTGCGAGGCCGGGCATCTGCGCAAGCGGGTTGGCCCCCTGTACCAGCACCGTTTTGAAGCGTCCAAACGGAGCTACCGGCTTGGCACACCTCTTTTTGGAGAAGTTGAAGGGTATGCGAAAGCCGGCCAGTGAATCGGAGAGAAAGCTCACACCGCAGCCGGGCTTTCCGAAAAATCCCAGCACTGCGGCGAGTCCGTCTATCGCCTGCAGAACCTGGTCGCCTATGGAGTATTTCTGCACTCCTGTACCTACAAGAAAAACGGTCTTTTTGTTCTGCATCTGGTAGAGAAGATCGCCGAGGTCATCGAGCTCTATGTCGCATTTGGCAAGCGAGACTTTTATCCTGAATGTTCTCAGAAAGTCGTAGTACCACTCCGAATCTTCACACCTTTCGTCCATGAAGGCTTTATCTTCCATATCTTCCATGAACATGAAACGGGCAAGGAGAACAGCCAGGTAGAAATCGCTTCTGGGGCGTATCTGGAGGAAGAGATCGGCCTCTTTCGCAATTCTGGTCTTTACAGGGTCTATGACTATGAGGGTCTTCTCTTTGAGCAGCCTCGCCATATGCGGGTTGGTAACGGTTACGTTGCGTCCCCAGACTACAATGGCGTCTGCCTGTTCTATAGCTTCGGGAGGAAGGGCCAAAGAGGTGCCGCGCCCCGCCTCCACGCCGGCCTGACCGGAACCGTCGCACAGAGAACCTTCGGTGGTCCATCCGCCGCAAGCGGCCGCAAAATGTTCTGTGATGGCTTGCATGAAGCCTACATTTCCGCTTCCCCTGTAGAGAAGAAAATCCTCTCCGGCGCTCTCTATAGCTTCAGCGGCGGCTTTGAGCGCCTCCTCCATGGTAACCTCTCTGCCGTCTATTCTGGGCTTTTGGATGCGCTCCGCCTCTTTGTAGTGCCTGTTTAGATGCGCGCAGAGCGCTCCGCGTGTAAAGGGGTGGTTCTCAAGTCCCGTCATCTTGAGGCTGTTCGGGTCGACTACGACCGCACATGCGTCGTAGCAGTCGAGCGGGCATGCCGTTACTTTCATTTTATCTCCACCTTGATCAGTTTAGAGAAGAGTCTTTCCGGTTTGTCGACCACTATTTCCGCCCTGTAAGAGGAGATATGGACACTGTCGGCGACTTTGAGCACTTTGGAAAACTTCAGATCCGTCGGCTTGCCGTTCAGGTAGATCTTTTTTGAATCGAGGTTCTCTACCTCGTCGGCATCCAGGTACAGCGTGAGCCTTCCTCTTTTGGTATCCATCGCCGTAAGCAGAAGAACTCCCGGGTTTACATAGTCGTCCGTACGAACGGCTACTTTGTAGATGTAGAGCCCTTTTGCGCTTACCGACTTCTTTTTGATACGATCGTCGAGCTGAGCAAGCTGGTACTCGGTCTCGGCGATCTGCCTCTTTAACGTCGCCCTCTTCTCTTTCAGGCTCAGAAGCTGGTTTTTAGATGCCGACATAGTGGCGAAAA
>WGAW01000170.1 GCA_015494675.1 Hydrogenimonas sp.
AGACACTCTTCTCCACCATCCTCTCCGCCATATAGAGCTCGCTTAGCAGACTCTTTGAAACGGGGTTCTCTTCTACCTTTTTCTGAATCTCCTTCAGCTTGGCCATTGCGGTTTTGTGTTCATGGATACGTGCGCTTCCGAAGACCACTATAGTATGTTCTATACCGAACTTCGACATTGCGAGTTCCGCTTTCAGATAGTCCACTTCGAGCCTGATACCCCTCGCTTCGTATGAAGAGATAAAGCCTGGGTCTTCCTCGGCAAGACGGTAGGTGGGGCTCTGCATAATCTTCTTTACAAGGGCCATAGCCTTCGGGTCTTCACTTCTTGGCTTCGGGTGTTCCCACGGAAGTGGCGTTTTATGGTTGTTGTTTTTTCTCTTTTTGTTCAGCATAATCCCTCCATATAAGTTGATATCATGACACAATCAATCCCCACGCTATAGTGGCAACTCCCAAAACGGCTATCGTTGCGGCGGAGCGGGCGGTCTTTTTGAGACCTCCGAACCAGACGGCATAGAAGGCTTTGAGCAGATTGTTGCTTCCGGCCGCTATCATGACCAAAGAGGATATACCCGTCGTACCGACTCCATATTTTCCAGTCAAAAGCGACAGCACAAACGGGTCGATGTCGGTAAAACCGGCCAGAAAAGAGAGCACTCGGAGCCCTCCCGATCCGTACTCTTTCGAAACAAACTGCGTCAGAACCATCATCACGACAAACAGAAGCGCAAAAAGAAGCGCCGTTCCGAGCTCCAGCGGGTTTTTGTCGACATAGTCGACCGCCTCTTCCCTCTTTCCGGAAGAGCTGAAAAAAAGAGCAGAAACGGCCATACCCGCAAGACACAGGAGCAAAAAAGGAGCCGCCAGCGCCTTGGCGACGGAGATATTGAAAATAGCGGCCACCGCGATAAGCCGAACATACATGACGGAAGTCGCCGCTATGATTGCAGACTCTATAACTCCGCTCTGCCCGAGACTTTTGAGCTTTCTCGCAAGCACCACGGTAGTCGCTGTAGATGAGTATGTACCGCCTATCACTCCCGTCAGGAAATAGCCTTTCGAAGGAAAAAAATATTTCTGGGCGATGTAGCCGCCGTAACTGATGGCCGATATGACCACTACGGCCAGCCATATCTTGAACGGAGAGAGAGGAATGTAGCGAACCACCTCTTTGTCAGGCAGAAGAGGCAGGATAACCGCCGAAAGGAGTACCATTTTACCGAGGGTCTCGAACTCGTACGTATTGACACCGAGTGTAAACTTGTGGATCGCATGTCTCGCATTTAGAATGAATACGATCAGTACGAACAGCAGTGCCGGCATCCACAACGGGTAGATCTGGGTCATAGGTCCGAATGTGTATACGCAGATCATTACGACAAACAGAAGGATGCTCTGGCTCTTCTTCTGGACTTTTGTCCAGTAGAATATCGCGAACAGGAGGGTCAAAGAGAGGAGCACCGCTGTATATGGAAGAAGGTGAACAGGGTCGATTCTATAGAAGAGAAAGCCCAAAATACCGACAAAAGTGAGCGTTCTGGCGGAGCCGAAAAAGTATTTCGAAGAGTCGGAGTGGTACTCGATGCGGTAGGTCTTTACCTCGAGCCCCACAAGGAAGCTGAAGGCGACGGTGATTATGAAGTGCAAGAGGTCGGGCTCTATGCTCATGGCGCTATCAATCCTTTTTCATAGCATACGGGGTCGAACTCGCAGACAATATCGTTGTCGTATAGAAGATACTTCTCCTCCTTTTCCGGGTACTCCACATGCGAAAGGAAATGTTTGATCACGTTTATCCGAGAAGTTCTTTTGTCGTCGCTGTGCACCACATACCACGGCGCGAAGACGAAAGATGTCTTCGCGAACATCTCGTCTCTGGCTTGTGAATACTCATTCCAAAGTTTTTGTGCCTTCTGGTCTATCGGGCTCAGCTTCCACTGTTTCAAAGGGTCTCTCTTTCTCTCTTCGAGACGCCTTTTCTGCTCCTTTTTTGAGATGTCGAGGTAGTACTTGAAAAAGAGCATTTCGGAGTGTGTAAGCATCTGCTCGAAACTCGACACCTCTCTCATAAAGAGTTCATACTCCTTTTTGGTACAAAACCCCATGACCTTCTCCACCCCCGCACGGTTGTACCAGCTGCGGTTGAAAAAGACCATCTCCCCTCCGCTCGGAAGATGCGGAGTAAAACGCTGGAAATACCACGACTTCTTCTCGCGGTCGCTCGGTTTGCCCAGTGCCACCGAGCGGGCCTCCCTGGGGCTCAAATGCTCTGTAAACCGTTTTATGGTGCCGTCTTTTCCCGCGGCGTCGCGTCCTTCAAAGACTACGCAAACTTTTATATCTTTTTTTATGACATGGCGCTGGAACTTCACCAGCTCCACCTGCAGGCGGTAGAGCTCTTTTTTATACCTCTTTTTGTCCATCACATCATCCCCCGCATAATCAGGTTGAAATATACCCATCTCATCAGGTGAAGATCTATCTCCCACCATATCCACCTCGGCTCCGTCGGATCGAGAGGGAATGTAGGGTCGAAGCCGTTCCTGTCGTACTCCGCCAGAATCTCCCTGCCGAAACGGGTCCTTACCGGTACGGCGGTATAGCCGAGATACTTCGCCGGAAGCGGTTTCTCCTCCATCGCGGCGGCAATGTTGTCCTGCATTACGATCGCCTGATCCCTTGCCGCCGCACCGCTCATGCCCGATCTGCTTCCCAAAATGTCGCCGATACCGAAGACGTTGGAGTATGTTTTGTGGCGCAGAGTTCTCTCATCTGCGTCGAACCACCCGGTATGCTCCCCCTCATACGCCGCAAGCGGAGAGTCGCGCAAGGCATCGGGTGCCCGCATCGGCGGAGTGACGTGCAGAAAGTCGTACGGCACCTCTTTTCGAACACCTCCGGCATCGAACGTTGCGACTTTTCTCTCTACGTCTACCGACTTGAGCTCATGAGAAAAGAGTGTGGAGAAGTTCTTCTTCGCCGCGACTCTCTTTTTCAGAGCCTTGTCGTAACCTCTGCATCCAAGAAGAGTATCGGAGGCTTTTGCAAGCGTAAACTTTACTTTCGAATGTATGTCGGCACCTTTTTGGGGGCCTCTGCCTTTTAGCATATCGTTACATAAAAAGAGTATATCCAGAGATACTCCCTCCCCCTTTATCGGAGTCGCAGGGTCACTAAGCAGTACTCTAACATCATCACCCTTTCGTGCGCTTTTACGGATATCGCTAAACCACTCCCTTGTAATTTCAGGGCCCTTCGCCGTCCCTTTTACAGTATCGTTGAGGTAGAGGCTCGCTACGGAGTTTCGGCCTATCGCGGAGATGTCGAGTCCCTCTATCGCTTCGTAGTTATATTCGCACCCCAGTGCCACTATCAGAAAGTCGTAGACTATTTTTCCGCTTTTGTCGCTCTTTAGCGAATTGCTTTCAGGGTCGAAAAAGAGAACGCTCTCTTTGAGCCAGCGAACACCGTCGGGAAGCATCGACGATGTAGGCTGAACATTGTCCGAATCTCTGTAGAGTCCGGCTGCCGCAAAAACCTGGCCGGGCTGGTAGAGGTGCTTGTCGTTCGGTGTAATGAGGATAATCTGGGCGTTTGGAGCCGCGCGCCTTATTCGCGAAGCGACAGCCATACCGGCGGTACCTCCGCCGGCTATGACGATTCTCGCCTTTTTTTTACTCGAAGGCATCGAAAGCTTCGTTTCGGCGGCATGAAGTGAACCGCCGAATGCCAGAGTGCCGCCGACTGCAAGTTTTTTCAGAGCATCCCTGCGATCCGCGTCAAATAACATCTTCATGGTATCTCCTTCGATAGTAACGCAGCACGGCCATCTTGACGGCATCGTTGAAGACGAACCATACAAGGGCGTATATCCACATTGCCATAGCCCACTCCCAACCTATCGGCTCCATCAATCCGAAGCCGTATACGGCGATTATCGTACCGGCCACACGGCTGGAGAAGGTCGCGTTAAAGAGTGTCCATGACGGCCATGGTCTCTTCCAGAACCAGTCGTCTATCCTCGTGTTGTAGATCGTTCCGTGTCCCGCAATTACAAGTTTGGCGAAAAATGCCGACTGTACGAAGTCGAGCGGCATGTGCATCACGGTGACCAACACCCAGAAGAGGAAAAAGGATGACAACACCCCGGCTATGCCGAGCCAGCTGGCAAGCACGAAGATCTCTTTCATATCCCACCGCACCGGTTTTTCACGTACTTTGGTATTGTCGTATGCGATTGTCATGATCGGAATGTCGTTAAGCAGAGCCAAAACGATGATCATGATCGCCGTGATCGGATAGAAGTCGTAGATGACGATAGCGAGCGTCATGAAGATGATGATGCGTATGGTCTCGGCGATACGGAAGATCGTATAGCTCTTCATACGCTCGAAAATTTTTCGGGACTCTTTTATCGCATCCACTATTACACGAAGGCCGGGCGCCATCAAAACGATGTCGGCGGCCGCACGCGCCGCGTCGGTCGCTCCGCTGACCGCTATACCGCAGTCCGCTTTTTTGAGCGCCGGCGCATCGTTGACCCCGTCGCCTGTCATTCCGACAATGTGGTCCGCTTTCTGCAGTTCGTCTACGATGAAGTATTTGTCTTCAGGAAAGACCTGCGCGAAGCCGTTTGCCTCCTCTATCGCCGCGATGATCTCCGACTCGTGCTTCTTGACCGTACCCTTAGGCAGCGGCATGTTGTATAGCTCGCGCTTGACTCTCTTCATTATCGCGTCGACCTCTTTTTGGATCTCGTCGCCGGAAGCGTCGGGATGCATCTGCTCCGCTATCGCCCTTGTCAGAACCTTGGAAAGATATATATACTCCTCTATCGATTCGCCTTTTAGCTCGCGAACATCCTTTATATTTTTACCGATTCCGAGTATCGATGCGATATATCTGGCCACCGCGATATTGTCGCCCGTGACCATCTTGACCTCCACACCCTTCGCCTTGGCCTCCGAAATCGCCTCTTTGGAATCTTCGCGCGGCGGGTCAAACAGGGGTATAAGGCCGACGAAGTGGTATATATCCTCTTCACACTTTCTGTAGGCGACGCCGAGCGTTCTGAAACCCTTTTCGGCGAACGCTTCGACCTGGCCGTATGCCGCTTTTTTATCGAACTCCCTCTCGTCGCACTGCTCTATTATCACCTGCGGGGCACCTTTGGTGAAGACCCTACAGTCGGTGCCGTCGTAGAGCCCTTCGGTCCTTTTGTGCACCGGATCGAACGGCAGAAATTTCGTCATCTTGTAGCTTTTTAGCTTCTCTCGCAGATCATGTTTATCGATATAGTCGAAAATAGGTTTTTCGATAGGGTCGTTGTTCTCCTCTTTGCTTGCAAGAGCCGCAAAAAGCATCAGGTCGTCGGGAGTGTAGTCCTGCGCCACATACGGATCGGCGAGACTCATTCTGTTCTGCGTCAGGGTACCGGTCTTGTCGGAGCATAGTATATCCATACCGGCCATCTCTTCGATCGAAGCCAGGCGGCTCACGATCGCCTCTTTCGCGGCCAGAACCTGCGCACCGAGTGCCATCGTAACTGTCAAAACCGCCGGCATCGCGACCGGTATGGCCGAGATGGTTAGAACGAGTGCGAAGACCAGCAGATCTACCGTAGGCTGATTTGTCTTGAGTCCGTGATATATGATGACGGCTATCATCACGACCGTAACGGCTATAAGAAAGTTCCCGACCTTTATGACCATAGCCTGGAAGTGGCTGCGCTGTTCGCGCTGCGCTTTCGCTACCAGCCCTACCGTCTTGCCGAAATAGGTGTTCAGGCCGGTGCCGGTAACCTCCGCGACCATCTCACCCTGTTTTATTATGGCGTTGGCATAGAGCTCCTGACCCTTTTCACGGTGAACCGGAAGCGACTCGCCCGTAAGAGCCGATTGGTCCACAAGCAGGTATTCTCCCCCTCCGAGTAGCTTCGCATCGGCCGGTACTATATCTCCTATCTTGACCTTTATTATGTCGCCCGGCACAAGCTCTCTGGCGTCAACCTGTCGCCACTCTCCGTCTCTGAGCACCAGCGCTTTACGCGCAAGTCTCTTTTTTAACACCGCTATAGCGTTGAGGGCTTTCGACTCCTGGTAGAAGTCGACTATCGCATTCACAAGCAGCATTATCATGATGACGATGAAATCCTCCCACCGTCTCGCCACGGCCGACAGTACCGCTGCCGTTTCGATCATCCACGGAATCGGACCCCAGAAACGCCTAAAGAGCCTGTGAAGCCATGTCTCCTCTCTCTCCCTGATCTCGTTGTAGCCGTACTTTTTTAGCCGCTCCGCCGCCTCTTCGCTGCTCAAACCCTCAAAGATCTCCGGCTCCGCCTCGGAAGAAGCGGAGGAGTGCGCACTCTTGCCCTCTTCGGAGGCACCGCCACTCACTTTTGAAACATCTTTATCTTCAGGCTCCTCTTTTTTCACTTTTTCATCCCGATCCATCTTCGCCACCTCTTGGATATTTATATGTAAACTTTCTCTTCCGGAGCAACGATGTGGGCCCTCTTGCCCAACCTTTTCTCGATGGCTTCCCTGAAAACCTTCTGTTTCTCAAACTCGCCGTGAATCAGAAAAATTTTACCGAGCCTCTCGAAGTGCTCCATCCAATCTATAAGTCCGTTTTGGTCCGCATGTGCCGAGAAGCCGTTGATGGTATGGACGGATGCCCTTACGACGACCTCTTCGTGGTATATGTGGATATGACGCTCTCCCTCTATGATTCGCCGGCCGAGTGTGCCTTCCGCTTGGTAACCTACGAAAAGAAGAGCGTTTTTCTCGTTCCATAGTCGATGTTTGAAGTGGTGGAGTATCCTGCCGCCGGTGCACATGCCGCTTCCGGCTATGATTATGCAGCCGCTCTCTATCTCGTTTATCTTTTTGGAATCATCCGGTTTTAACGTATAGTGTATGTATGGAAACTCGAAGACGGAGCCGTCCCGCTCCAGAAACTCGTTGCAGCAGCGACTCAGCTCCTGACGGTAGGTGTCGTAGAGTCTCGTCGCACGTATCGCCATCGGGGAGTCGATAAAGATTTTGCACTCCGGCAACTCTTTTTCATAATACATCTGCTTCAAAATGCACATGATCTCCTGCGTACGCTCTATGGCGAAAGAGGGTATCAAAACATTGCCTCCGTTAAGCAGAGTATTTACAATGACCTCTTTGAACTCATCTTCACTCTCTTTGATGCCTTTGTGGTTCCTGTCGCCGTACGTCGACTCTATATAGAGAGTATCCGCCTCTCTTACGAAGACCGGATCGTGCATAACCATATCGTTACGGTTGCCGAGATCGCCGCTGAAAACTATTCGTTTGGCCTCTGCATTCTCTATAAAATCTATCTGGATCGTCGCAGAGTCGAGTATATGACCCGCGTTTCGAAATATCGCCTTCACGTCTTTGGCCAGCTCCACCTCCTCGTCGTACTCCGCATACTCTATGCTCAAATCGTAGACCGCCTTCACATCGTCCACGCCGTAGAGCGGCTCCCTCACACTCGCTTCCGCGCCGCGCCGTTGCGCCTTTTTGAACCTGGTTCTATACTCCTCCTCCATGAGGTGGGCACTGTCGAGCAGCACTACCTCCGCAAGATCCATCGTCGAGCGCAGCGTAACGATTCGCCCTCTAAACCCCTCTTTTACAAGCTTGGGAATCCGGCCCACATGGTCGAGGTGCGCATGTGTTATGAGCAGAATATCTATATCTGCGGGGTTGAAGTCGAACGGTTCGAAGTTTCTCTTTTCTACAACCCCCTGGAACATCCCGCAATCCACCATTATATTCGGCCCCTTCTCTATCTGAAGAAGATGGCACGACCCCGTTACCACCTCTGCGGCTCCGTAAGAGTGAATAACCGCCATCTTGAATCCTTTGTCGGTTTTTCACCATTATAGGATACTTTAGGTAAACGAAATTAATCACAAGGGTGTAAATTTCACCCTTGAACCGCTCAACACCAAACCCGGGTAGGTTTTATATTTTATTTTATTTATTAAGAAACCGTTTTAAGATAAATATTACTTTATATCTTTTAAATATAGAAATTACTTTGTCTCTTTTATTTTTATACAATATTTAACATATTTTGCCAATCTGCCGATATATACGATAACAGCTACCGTATTGGAGGAAAAAATGGGATTTTGGAAGAGTAGTGAGCCGCAAACAGGCGACGATGGAGAGCTCGAAGAGTTGAAAGAGAGGATCATAGAGCTGGAGGAGGAGAACGGTCGACTCAAAAACGCCCTCTCCGCATCCAAAAGCGCCGAATCTTCACTCAAAGGCTTCGAAGATCTCTTCAAGTATGAAAACGAGCAGTTGAGAAGAGGGCTTCTGGACATACAGAAGAATATGGCGGAAAATGTGGGAGTCTCGAAAGAGAACCTTACGGAGTCCAATACCCTGATAACGGAGATGGAAAGATTTACCCGCGAGATCCTGAATATAAGCTCGACTCTCGACTCGCTTCATGCGGTATCGGACGAATCTAATGAGGTGGCGCAGATGCTCACGGGCAGAGCCGAAGATGTGGGTACCATTTTGAACCTCATAAAGGAGATCTCGGAGCAGACGAACCTGCTTGCGCTGAATGCCGCGATAGAGGCGGCAAGAGCCGGTGAGCACGGACGCGGCTTCGCCGTGGTCGCGGATGAGGTGCGCAAGCTCGCCGACAGGACCGACAAGGCGATAGGTGAAATTAATATCGCTCTGCAGTCGATGAAACAGGATGTCGGGGATATGAGCGCCAAAACGGAGCAGATGCGGGAGAAGATAGACGAAGCAAACGATGCTACCAAAGAGTTTTACGAAAAGTTCGAAGCCGACCTCGATCTTGTGCAGAAGAACTTCAAAAATCTTAAATTCGTTTCGGACAGGACCTTCATGTCTTTGGCGAAGCTCGACCATGTAATCTGGAAGGTCAACACATATCTTTCGGTCGCACACAGAAAAGAGGTCTTCAAATTCGTGGACCACCACAACTGCAGACTCGGAAAATGGTACGAGGAGGGTGACGGCAAGGAGTTCTTCTCCTCCACAAAGAGCTACCCGTCGCTCGTCGAGCCTCATAAAACCGTACACAACGGAACAAAAGGGGTTTTCGAACTGATAAAAGGGAATCCTCTCGATTTTGCGAAACTCAAAGCCGCATTCGAAGAGATGGAGCACGGCAGCGATATGGTCTTCGAGGTTCTCGACAGGGTTCTGCGCGAAA
>WGAW01000171.1 GCA_015494675.1 Hydrogenimonas sp.
AGTTTGCAGACTCCTGAGCGAAGTCCACATCCCTGATCTGAGACTCGGCCGCGGTTACGTTTACCTGGGTAACGGAGATGTTACGTATCGTAGATTCGAGCTGGTTCTGAACCGAACCGATATCCGAACGTGTTCTGTCAAGCTGCGCAAGAGCGTGGTCGGCCTTCTTGATGGTCAGCTGTGCCGCATCGTAAGTAGTTACATCTGCGGTAGAGATACTGTTTCCTACGGAGTATGTACCCTCCAGGCCTACCAACGTTGTGGCATCTCCTGTACCGTCTGCTACCGTAATGGCATTATCGGACTCGAGGGTGATGACACCTTTGGACTCGAGAGTGAGAGCACCGCTCGTTCCGTTTAGGGTAACGCTGCTTGTAGTACCGTCGCTGAAGCCGAACGGCTGCTGCTGGGCAGCTGTGAGTGCTGTTGTACCGCCTACGTCACTCGAGAGGACGATATCCCGCCCATCTTCACTGGTGAGCTGCAGCTTTCCGCCTTCAACTATAGAGGCGGTTACACCGGTCTGATCGGTGATTCTGTTGATAGCCGCCACAAGGGTGCCGCTCGAGTCGTTGGCGCTGAATGTCACATCACCCAGATCGATACCGTTTATGTATACGGATCCGTTCGTGATCGTACCGCCCGCGACACCCGCATTTCCGACAAGTGTAGTGGTTGCACTCGCCGTTACCCCTGTCTGGGAAGATACCGCATTGATGGCATTCGCTTTAGCCCACGCGGAACTGGCCTGCTGAGCGATCGCATTGTCCGTACCTGCCGTAGATGCACCGACACTGACACCGTTGACCGTAATATCGCCTGCTGCGAGCGCCGTATCGTTGACGGTAGCGCCTGTCTTGTACGCAAACATTCCCACAACGGTGGTTCTGGCGCTGCTGATGGAGATGTTTACGGTCTCGTTTGCGTAAGCGCCTATCTGGAACTTCTTGTCGGTATATGATCCGTCGAGAAGGTTTAGGCCGTTGAACGAGGTGGTTTTCGCAATGTTGTCCGCCTCCTCGAGGAGCCTGTTTATGTCACGCTGAATAGCCATTCGAGAGTCTGTGTTCTGTCCGTCCGAAGCTGCCTGGATCGCCTTGGTACGCACCGTGTTGATGATGTTGATATACTCGTCCAGCGCACCGTCTGCGGTCTGAACAACTCCGATTCCGTCGTTGGCGTTTCTTATCGCCTGTCCAAGCCCCTGCGCCTGAGCGCGAAGCGAGTCGGCGATCGCCATTCCGGAAGCGTCGTCTGCGGCCCTGTTGATGCGAAGACCGGAGCTGAGTCTCTCGAGACTCTTGTCGAGGTTGAGGTTTGTCATCTGTGCATTGCGATGAGCGTTCATCGCGCCTATGTTTGTGTTAATTCGAAATCCCATGATTTCCTCCTTGGTTGATTTGGGTAAAGAGCATCCTTGCTCTTATATGCAAAATCGGATAAATGGAAAAATTGTTTAGGCGCCGTTTCCGATTTTTGAAAACGGCTGCAGAGAAGGAGGCTATTTTTTGGCGGCGGCAAGCTGCGCGTCTATCATAGACTGCAGCGACTGGAAAGATGAGTTGAGCTGCCCTATAAGGGCATCGTATGCGGCGAACCTTTTGGCCATCACATCGTACTTCGTCTCTATCGAGTCGAGCGCGCGTGTTCTTCGATCCTGGAGCCGCTCTTCGCGCTCTTTCAGCTGTGTGTCGAGATTTGCAAGAAGCGAATCTCTGGCGGTAGCCGCATCGCTCAGGTAGCTCTTCAGAGCCAGAAAAACACCTGGCTGCTCTTCGGTGCCGGCAAATGTTTCGGAGACCGTATCGGTATCGCTCTCGAGCGCGCTTATCAGTGCACTCCTGTTGAAGCTCATAACCCCGTCACGGTTCACCTCTATACCGAAGTCCGCCAGACCCTTGCCGTTGGGTGCGATATCGAGGGCTATGCGCGAGATGGAGAGCTTTAGCGACGTTATCGTACTGTCGCCCTGAAATATGCCGGTCTCTTTGGTGTCGGGGTCATATTTCGTCACTATACCGAGTTCGCTCATCAGCGTATTGTAGCCGTCTACAAACGCCTCGACCTTGTCCGCTATTCCTTCGTTATCCTGCTTTATGGAGACATGGTTGCCGGCTCCCGTTTCCTCTTTTAACGTAATTGTCATACCCGCTACCAGATCGTCGATTGTATTGGAAGACCTCGTAATATCCACACCGTTGAAAGTAAATAGCGCGTCCTCCGCATCCTGAACGTTGGCCGACGAGAGGGTCAGATCGAGGAAATCGTCGTTCGTCGTATTGGGATCGCCGTCATCGAAAGAGAAGCTCATCGCCTGATCAGCCCCCGTCTGGGCACTCTTCAAGATGAGACGGTACGGCTCCGTTCCGCCTGTATTGAGGATGGTGGCCTCCACTTTTCCCGCCATCTCGCTGTTGATCTGATCTCTAAGATCGGCCAGCGTGGTATTGGCCGCTACCGTGAAAGTAGTAGTCTGTCCGTTAATAGTTACGGTCATATCGGTATCCACCGTAGTTACGACGGCACTGTCGGAGGCGAACCCTTTCGTCTGCTTTATATCCGACTTTGCGAGGTTTTTTACCGATATGTCGATCTCCTGAGCTTTCGTACCGTCTTCGACGCTCACCTCTATGTCGCTGCCGGTCACATCGACGGTACGCTTCGCGAAGAGTACGGAGTCCGACAGCTCAAATAGAGTGCTCTTTAGCGAAGCGGTCATCGTCCTGATTTTGGCGAGCGACTCCTCACGTTTTTTCATATCTTCTATCTCTCTATCGATCGGTTTTATCTGGGCATCCTCGTCCACTTTTCTGAGCTTGTCGATGATGTCGTAACTTAGCGCCCCGCTGCTTCCGAGTCCGATAGAGCTCAATGCCCCGAAACTTGCCATCTCTCAATCCTTTGTTAGGCTTCTTAACCGATATATCGTCAAATTCTTAAAAAAGTTTAAGACGGCTTTATGTTAGAATTGCACCCATCGAACCGTTCACTACCATAATATATACCCTATTAGGAATCTGTATTGAAAAACCTCATCATAGTCGAATCACCCGCAAAAGCGAGAACGATAAAAAACTTTCTGGGCAAAGATTACGAAGTTATCGCTTCGAAAGGTCATATAAGAGATCTGCCCAAACACAGCTTCGGTATAAAGCTCGAAGACGACAGGTTCGAGCCGCAGTATCGCGTGGACAAGGAGCACAGCGCCATCGTCAAACAGATGAAGGATATGGCCAAGAAGAGCGAAAAAGTCTATATCGCGACCGACGAAGACCGCGAGGGTGAGGCCATAGGCTACCATATAGCCAAAGCTATAGGAAAAGATCCCGAAGAGCTTCCGCGTATCGTTTTCCACGAAATCACGAAGAGCGCGATTCAGCACGCACTGGAGAATCCGCGCAAGATAGACATGGACCAGGTAAACGCCCAGCAGGCGAGGCGGCTGCTCGACCGAATCGTCGGCTACAAACTCTCACCCCTTCTTGCATCGAAGATTCAAAAGGGGCTGAGTGCGGGGCGAGTACAGTCTGCGGCTCTTAAGATCGTAGTCGACAGAGAGCGCGAAATACAGGCTTTCAAACCGGTCGAGTACTGGAGCATAGACGCCGTATTCAGGCCCGAGATCGCCGCATCTTTGGTGGAGTACAAGGGCAGGAAGATCGAGAAGATGACGATCGGAAACGAGAAGGAGGCCAGAGAGATCGAGTCTACCCTCAAAAACGAGAAGTATCATGTAAAAAAGATCGAAAAGAGACAGAGGAAGAGCTCCACACCCCCTCCGTTCATGACATCCACGCTCCAGCAGAGCGCGTCGGGCCGCCTTGGTTACTCCCCCAAAAAGACGATGATGATCGCACAGAAACTCTATGAAGGCGTCAAAACCGACAAGGGGCAGATGGGTGTGATCACATACATGAGAACCGACAGCCTCAATATTGCCAAAGAGGCGCGCGATGCCGCCAGAGATGCGATTTTGAAAACTTTCGGCGAAGAGTATCTGCCCAAAAAGCCGAAACAGTACAGTTCGAAAGCGAAAGGTGCGCAGGAGGCGCACGAAGCGATACGCCCGACACGTCTCGATTTCACCCCCGAGATAGCGGCAAAATACCTTGCCGCCGACGAGCTGAAGCTCTACAGGCTAATATACAACCGCTTCCTTGCCAGCCAGATGGCCGACGCGGTTCTCGAATCGCAGACGATCCTCTTCGCGAGTGAAGACGGCGTCTTTAAAGCCACCGGCCGAAAGCTCATCTTCGACGGCTTCTACAGGGTCATGGGCTACGACGAGAAAGACAACCTGCTTCCCGAGCTCAAAGAGGGCGAAGAGATACCACTCGAAAAACTAACCGCAAACCGGCATTTCACCGAGCCGCCGCCGCGCTATAGCGAGGCGAGTCTCATCAAAAAGCTCGAATCGCTCGGCATCGGGCGCCCGAGTACATACGCTCCGACAATCTCGATCCTGGTATCACGCGAATATATAAAGATAGAGAAGCGCCAGCTCGTTCCGACTCCCATAGCGTTTACCGTGATAGAGACGCTCGAAAAGTACTTCCCCGAGATCGTCGACTCGGGCTTTACCGCGCAGATGGAGGAGAAGCTTGACGAAGTGGCCGAGCACAAAGTGGACTGGCAGGAGCTTCTGCTCGACTTCTACAGGCCCTTCATAGAGAAGGTCGAACGCGGCAAAAAAGAGATAAAGAGCCTCAAAAAGGCAGAGCCCATCGGCAGGGAGTGCCCCGAATGCGGCAGCGAACTGCTGCTTCGAAGCGGCCGCTACGGCGATTTCATAGCGTGTGCCAACTTCCCCAAGTGCCGCTACACCGAAGCGATAGAAAAAGAGGGCGAAGAGGGCACAAAAGAGCCGCAGATAACGGATGAAAAGTGCGAAAAATGCGGCTCTGCGATGGTTGTAAAAACCGGAAGAAGAGGCTCTTTCCTGGCCTGCAGCGCCTACCCCAAATGCAAAAATACGCGCTCTTTGGAAAAACCCAAGACCCTGGAAGTGAAGTGCCCGGAGTGCGGCGGAGAGCTGCTGGAGCGAAACTCCAGACGCGGAAAGTTCTTCGGCTGCTCCAACTACCCGAAGTGCACATTCATCTCCAAGTTCGAGCCGACCCCGAAAAAGTGCCCGGAGTGCGGCTACGCCATGGCGAAGCGTACCTATCGGGGCAAAGAGGTCTATGAGTGCATAAAGTGCAAGCACCGTGAAGAGGCGCAAAGCACTTCCGAAGAGAAGTGAAAAACAGAAATTGAAAAGAGCGGCATATCCGTACGGAAAGCTTCGATGATAGTGGGAATCCTCTCCGATACGCATAAAAAGGCGGGGCGTGCGATAAGAGCCGTCGATATGCTTGTCGAAAACGGGGCCCGGCACCTGATCCACGCCGGCGACATCGGCAGGGAGGAGATCCTGGCCTATATGGCCGGGCTGGGCATACCGTATACAGCGGTTCTGGGCAACAACGACAAAAAGCTGCAGCATCTGCAGGAGAGTTATCACCTCTTCAAGGAGCCTCACTACTTTTCGATCGGAGGCATCAGCTTCAAACTGATGCACCACCCATGGTTCCTGAGCCCCGATGCCGATGTCATAATCTTCGGCCATACCCACAAGTTCTCCTGCGAGTGCAGGGACGACGGCAGGCTCTATCTGAACCCGGGAGAGGTGTGTGCAAGGAACAAACCGCTCAGCGAAGCGGCGCTTTTGAGAATCGAGCCTGAAATAGTAGAGGTGACCCACTGCCAAAGGCGCATCAAAGAGAGTGCATGGCAATATAACAAAATGGTATACGACCAGATAAAATGTGAAAGAGTTTCGGCAAATGTCTAAAAAAGTATTTCTCTGCGCAATAAGCAACATATCGAGCGGCCACTGCATGGAAGACTGCAGATTCTGCACCCAGAGCGTACGCTACGGTGCAAAGATAGACCGCTTCTACCACAAACCTCTCGAAAAAATAGTAGAAGAGGCGAAAGCCGCGCGCAAACGCTCCGCCGTCGGCTTCTGCCTCGTCACCGCCGGAAAAGGGCTGGACGAAAAGACGCTCCGTTTCGTCTGCGAAGCCGCCGAAGCCGTTAAAAAAGCGGTTCCCGAACTAAATATCATCGCCTGCAACGGCACGGCGAGTGTCGATCAGCTCACGGTGCTGAAAGACAGCGGTGTCGGCAGCTACAACCACAATTTGGAGACCTCCGAGAACTTCTATCCGAAAATATGTACGACCCACGGCTGGGCGGAGCGTTACGAGACATGCGAAAACGTGAAAAAAGCGGGCCTGAACCTCTGCACAGGCGGTATATTCGGCCTGGGCGAGAGCATGGAAGATCGGATCTCGCTGCTACAGTCGATTCGCTCACTGGAGCCGGCATCGGTTCCGATAAACTTCTACCACCACAACGAAGCCCTTCCTCTCGATGCAAACAGAGTCCCTTGCGACGAGGCACTCGAGGTGATACGCACGGCAAGAGAGATGCTCCCTTCACAGCGAATCATGGTCGCAGGAGGAAGAGAGATAACGTTCGGCGACCGCGATCGTGAGATCTTCGATGCGGGCGCAAACGCCATAGTCATAGGAGACTACCTCACAACCTCCGGCAGCGATCCGATGCGAGATCACCGTATGATCGAAGCGGCCGGCTACGAGATTGCCGTAGATTGTCATGACGGCTGAAGTCCAGATCATCGTCACCCTGTCGCTACTCATATGGGTGGCCCCTTTTCTTGCGAGGATTCTGCACTTTCCGACGACTCCCATAGAGATCATCCTCGGCGCAGGAGCCGGAGCCTTCGGCCTATTCGGGGAGGGACACAACAAGCTTTTCGAACTCGTGGCCGAATTCGGATTTTTGTATCTGATGTTCGTAGCGGGTCTGGAGGTAAACGTAAAGAAGCTCCTCAAGACCGACCGATCTACGCTCAAGGCGGGTTTCGCCTACATCGGACTGCTCTATGCCCTCTCCGTGCTTATAGCTTACCAGCTTGGAATGAGTTTCGTATTCATGGTCATATTCCCCCTGATCTCCGTGGGAATCATCGCCGCGCTCTCCAAAGAGTACGGCAAGGATACCCCGTGGATCAAGCTTACCATAACCATAGGGATACTGGGTGAACTCGTCAGCATCATAGTGCTCACTTTGGCCAGTGCCGGCATCCACTACGGCGTCGGCTTCGAATTCTTCTCAAAGATCACGATACTTGCGGGTTTCATCCTTCTGCTTATTCTGTTCTACTATATGCTCCATCTCCTCTTCTGGTGGTATCCTGAAATAAGAAATGTGATGATGCCCTATTTCGATACGAAAGAGCAGGATATCCGCCTGAGCATGGCGATGCTCTTCATAATGCTGGCCATCATGATCTATCTGGGGCTGGAGGTGGCTTTCGGCGCTTTTATAGCGGGGGTCTTCATAGCCACCTTTTTCGCCCACAAAGAGGATCTGGAGGCGAAGCTTTCGAGCTTCGGATTCGGTTTTCTGATACCGATATTTTTCATATATGTCGGCAGCTCTTTCCCCATAGAGGCGCTGCAGAAAGAGGGTCTGGTGATGCTGGCCGTCATCATCACCCTGATCATGATATTCGTACGCCTCATCTCTTCCCTCGTATTTGTACCCAAAAGCGGTTTCAAAAACGCTATGTTGCTTGGGTTTTCACAGGCGATGCCGCTTACACTGCTTATAGCCGTAGCGACGATAGCGTACCATGCCGAGAGTATCGACAGATTCAACTACGAAGCATTCGTTCTTGCGAGCCTGCTTGAGGTGCTCTTCTCGATGGCCGCCATAAAGGCGATAACCTCCCTGTCGCCGGGGGCTCCGGAGGGTCGTAAGCGGCGTTAGGAGACTCTGTTTAGAATCTCTTCTACCACATGTCCGACGGGAGCCGAAGCGTCGACCGTTATCTCGGCTTGGGCTTCATAAACTTTTCGGCGCATTTCAAAAAGCTCTTTTGCTCTTTCAGGATCCGAAAAGAGCGGGCGCTTTCGCCGCTGAGACGCACCGATACGCTCGACAATCTTTTCAAACGCTATTTCGAGGTAGACGACCTTTCCGATATCCCTGAGCCGCTCTGTTACTATCGGCATTCCGCCGCCCGTAGAGATAACGGTGCCGCGTACACATGCGGCCATCCATTCGGCGCTCTCACGCTCCAAAGCCCTAAAATATTCCTCCCCCTCTTTTTCGAAGATCTCCGGTATCGCACGTCCTTGCTGCGACTCTATGAGCGTATCGGCATCCAGAAAATAGCGGCCGCTCTCTCTGGCGAGCAGCCTCCCCACCGTACTCTTGCCGCTGCCCATGAAGCCGATAAGTACGATATTCTCAGGGCAGTGAGACGATATACCCATCTTCCGCTTTTTCTATTTTGTATCTGTATGGCGCGTCTAGCGTAAGCACTACACGGTAGTAGCCGTTGTGGTTTCCTATATCTATCGAGATGAACGGAGCTCTGTTCAGCGCTATATGTTTAGTAAGAAAGCCCGCTTCTCTTTTGAAGTCAAGCGCAACCTTGAACGGACGACTGAGGTGGAAGCTTCTGATCTTTTTATCTTTCGTGACTATTTTCAGACTCTTTCGGCCCACCTCGAGCGACAAAAAAGGGAGCGGCCGGTAGGTACTCTTTTTTGCGGGAGCGGTCTCCCTTTTCGGCTCTTCGCCTGCGGCCATGGCCGCCGCTCTCCGAAGAGGCGGGTTCTGCGAAAGATAGAGAGGCTTGTGCCAGTCTACGGAGCGGTCCACCGGCGTGATTAGCTTTTTGATGGAGCCGTCGACGGACTGATAGTAGACGACAACGGATGTCAATACCCTTGCGTCATTGGGAAGAGAGATTTTCGCCGACCTGAAAGGGGGTGCCTTTTTTACCCGGTTCGACGATACGGGCAAAACTGTATTGTCAATTACCGGCTTGAACGGGTTTTCGCGCGCCTGAAGAAGCGTAAGGAGGGCGAAGATCGTCAAAAAAGTCAGTGGTCTCATTGGTCCGGCTCCAGCTGTTTGAGTTCGAAATACTCCTTCTGCAAAGCGGCGTTTTTGGCTTTGAGTATCTTTATGTGTCTCTCGTACACCGATCTCTGCTCCTCGAGCCCCAGAAGGACGGTAAGGGAGTTTGGCCCGAACAGCAGTATGCCCACATAGACCCCCAGGGCCGCAACCGCCGCCAGCGCCAACGCGATCCGCCCGAGAGGAAGACCCCAAAAGGCCTTCGAAAAAGCGCTCTTTCGCTCGGGCAGATCGAGCCGTTCCATCAGCCGAAGAGCTCTTTGCCGAGGTATTCGAAGTAGCCCAGCTCTCGCTCTATCGCGAGCAGGCGGTTATATTTGGCGATTCGCTCGCTCCTGGCGGTGGAGCCGGTTTTGATCTGACCGGTTCCGAGTGCTACGGCAAAGTCGGCTATGAAAGCGTCTTCGCTCTCACCGCTTCTGTGACTCATTACGCATGTGTAGCCGTTACGCTGCGCGAGACGCACGGTCTGCATAGTCTCGCTTACGGAACCGATCTGGTTCGGCTTGATCAGAATGGAGTTTGCGACACCCTTCTCGATCCCTTCGGCGAGGATGGAGGCGTTGGTCACGAAGAGGTCGTCCCCTACGAGCTGGATTTTGGAGCCGAGACGCTCGGTAAGAACCTTCCACCCGTCCCAGTCGTCTTCGCTCAGACCGTCCTCTATGCTGACTATGGGGTACTTCGCTATCAGCTCTTCATAGTACTCCACCATCTCTTCGCTACTCAGGGTTCTGTCTTCGCTCTCGAGTCGGTAGCCTCCCTCCGCAGCGACCAGCTCGCTGCTGGCCACGTCGAGCGCCACTGCGATCTGCTCACCGGCACGGTAGCCCGCCTTTTCGATCGCTTTCATAATAACCTGAATCGGCTCTTCGTTGTTGCTGAGATTCGGAGCGAATCCGCCCTCGTCGCCTAGCGCCGTGGAGTGCCCCATTTCGGAGAGAATCTTTTTGAGGTTGTGGTAGACCTCGGAGCTTGCACGCAGCGCTTCGGAAAACTCGTCGAAGCCGACGGGCATGATCATATACTCCTGAAAGTCGACACTGTTGTCGGCGTGGCTGCCGCCGTTTATGATGTTGAGCATCGGCGTAGGCATGACGAGAGCGTTGGCTCCTCCGAGGTAGCGGTAGAGGGGCATGTTCAAACTAACCGCCGCCGCGCGGGCCACGGCCATCGAGACTCCGAGCACGGCGTTCGCCCCTATGTTTCCGTAGTTGTCGGTGCCGTCTATCTCTTTCATGATCGCATCTATCTCGCTCTGGTTGTAGGGGCTCATACCTATGAGCTCGTCGGCGATCTTTATATTGACGTTTTCACATGCGGTCAGCACCCCTTTGCCCATATAGCGGCTGCCGCCGTCACGAAGCTCCAGCGCTTCGCGCTTGCCTGTACTCGCACCGCTCGGGACTATCGCATCCGCGACGCTTCCGTCGCTAAGACGCACAGTAGCGCGCACGGTAGGGTTTCCGCGGCTGTCCATAACCTCGTCGGCTCTGATGTCGTCGATAAAAACCATAAAAATCACTCCTCTCCTGCTGATTTGATCTCTTCTTCGCTCATCTCGAGCATCGTGCTTCCGATTCCGAGAGCCTGCTTTATCTCTTCTTCGATCGTCGCGGCGAGCTCCGGATTATCTTTGAGTGTCTGCTTGGCGTTTTCGCGCCCCTGGCCGAGCTTCGTCTCCTTATAGCTGAACCATGCGCCGCTCTTGTCTATAATGTCGAGCTTTACGCCGTAGTCTATGATCTCGCCCTCTTTGCTTATTCCCTCTCCGAACATGATGTCGAATTCCGCCACCCTGAACGGCGGGGCCACTTTGTTCTTCACCACCTTCGCCTTGACACGGTTTCCGATCTGGTTCTCGCCCTGCTTCAGCGTCGCTATACGGCGCACGTCTATACGGACGGAAGCGTAGAACTTCAGGGCGTTTCCGCCAGTGGTGGTTTCAGGACTTCCGTAGCCCATCGTACCGATCTTCATACGTATCTGGTTGATGAAGATGACGGTCGTCTCCATCTTGTGCAAAATTCCGGTGAGCTTGCGAAGGGCCTGACTCATCAGCCTAGCCTGCAGACCCACATGGGTGTCCCCCATGTCGCCTTCTATTTCGGCTTTTGGGGTCAAGGCGGCCACAGAGTCCACGACGATGACATCGACCGCGCCGCTCCTGGCGACGGTCTCAACGATATCGAGAGCCTGCTCTCCGAAGTCGGGCTGACTTACGAGCAGATTCTCCACATCCACGCCGAGATTTTTGGCATAGCGCACATCGAGCGCATGCTCGGCGTCGATAAAGGCACATATGCTCCCTTTTCTCTGCGCTTCCGAGATGATCTGAAGGGCCAGTGTCGTCTTGCCCGAACTCTCCGGACCGTAGATCTCTATGATTCGCCCGCGCGGCACACCGCCTATGCCGAGCGCCATGTCGAGCCCCAGGGAGCCGGTGCTGATAGCTTCGATCTGCTCTATCTCCCTGTCGCCGAGCCGAACGAGCGCCCCTTTTCCGAACGCTTTGTCGATCTGCTTTATAGCGACATCGAGAGCCTTCTGCTTGTTGGGATCAATATCCATAAATACCTCTCGTCTGATGAAAATTAGAGATATTTTATCACTATTTCGATAAAATCAACCAAAAACAGAAAGTGAGCAGCGCGCAGTGAGCAGTGAGCAGCGGTCGGTTCCCGGCATAAACCCTATCAAAATAGCGCATTCGCCCGATGCAGACGACATCTTTATGTACTATGCGATCAAATTCGGCTGGATATCCACGCCTGTGCCGTTTCGAAATATCGCACTCGATATCGAAACGCTCAACGAGGCGGCACTGGAAGGAAACTACGAAGCGACGGCGATAAGCTTCGCCCTCTATCCCAAAATCCGCGAAGACTACGCACTGCTCAAGACGGCGGTAAGTTTCGGCGAGGGTTACGGCCCCAAACTGATAAAGCCCAAAGGCAAACGGCTCCGACCCAACTTCAAAGCGGCGCTGAGCGGCCGCCACACGACAAATGCGATGCTCTTCAAGATAGCCTACCCGCAGGCGCGAATCGTCTACAAAAACTTTCTCGAGATAGAAGATGCCGTACTCTCCGGCGAGGTCGACGCAGGGGTGCTGATTCACGAAAGCATTCTCGACTTCGACGAGAGCCTGGAAGTGGAGCGCGAAATATGGGATATATGGCTGGAGCTGGCGAAAGAGGAGCTGCCCCTGCCGCTGGGCGGCATGGCGCTTCGGCGCTCCATCCCGCTTCTTCGCGCCATAGAGATAGAAGATGCACTGACAAAGGCGGTAAAGGTAGCCAATACCCACCGCGCAACGCTTGCGAAGATGCTGCTTGAGAGAGATCTCGTACGGATAGATGCCGCTACGCTCGACCGCTACCTCGATCTATACGCAAACGACCGTTCGGTCACGATGGACGATACGCAGATGCGCGCTTTGGACACACTCTTTAAAATAGGCTACGAGCACGGCTTCTACGAGTGCCCGATAAAGGCGGACGACTTCACGATACCGCACGAATATGCAAAAGCGAGGTTTTCATGAAGAGCATCGCGGCGGCAGATTGGAGCGAAACGGCATGGAAGCCCAGTTTATAGCTCTCGGCGTAGAGACGCTCAAGATCGCCCTTATACTCTCTCTGCCCATGCTTCTGGCGGGGCTGATCGCCGGTCTGGCCATCAGTATCTTTCAGGCGACGACCCAGATAAACGAGATGACGCTCAGCTTCATTCCCAAGATTATCGTCGTCGCCGTCGTCATGATCATAACGATGCCGTGGATGATGAATACGATGATAGACTACACGACCAGACTCTTCGATATGATCAAGGATTTCGCTTTTTGAGAAGCCGACGGATAGACTTTTCAAGATTCTCAAGCATCAAAATCGGCCCCGTCGTCGATGTCAAAGTTATCGAAAAAGGTGACGAAATTCCGCCCGGCCACACGCTCATAGGCCGTGCGAACAACCTTCTGGTATCTCCGGTTCCGCCCCCTCTAATGATGCTCGGAAAAGATTTCGACTACATCGAACTCTCGGGAAACATGCTCATAATAGGTGCCGCTACGCCGACAGGAAAGATTCTTTCGTTTTGCAAAAGCCGCGATATCGGGGGTTTCGAGTATGTCGCGAAGCTTCCGGGCACCCTCGGGGGTATGCTCGCCATGAACGCGGGGGTGAAGAGTTACGAGACTTTCAACTCCCTTGCGGGGCTCAAAACCGACAAGGGTTTTTTCAAAAAAGAAGATATAGAGCACGGCTACCGTTTCGCGAAGCTTCCGGGTGTCGCGTTAGAGGCGGTTTTCGAGATCAAAAAGGGCTTCGACTCCTCCCTCGCGAAAGAGCTGTTGGATCTTAGGAGAAACCAGCCCAAAGAGCCGAGTGCGGGCAGCGCTTTCAAAAACCCTCCCGGCGACTACGCGGGCCGCCTCATAGAGGC
>WGAW01000172.1 GCA_015494675.1 Hydrogenimonas sp.
ACCTCTTCGTTCGCTATCAGCGCTCCGGATGCCATCAGGCGCAAAAAGATGCTCTTTTTCGTCTCTACCGGGATCTTGTCGGCATGCTTTTTCCAGCGCTTAGATATACGGGTTATGACAACTCTCGGAATCTCTCTCATCCCCTGTTTGAAGCGCTCCTGTGTATAGCCGATGTTGTCGAGTATCTGCATTGTCTGTTTATAGGAGTTTACACTGTAGTAGAGCAGTTTCGGAGACTCTGCAGGTTTCCTCTCTTCCGACTCACGGGTGGTACATCCGGCAAACATGAAAAGAAGCAGTACCGTCCACAAACCGAAGCGCATGGAGTCTCAACCTTTGGATATTGCCGTGTTCCGTTCTCTTGAAATTTGAGCGTATCGGTCGATACGGCAATAGGAGTTTTCAGTTAAATTTTCATATAATGTTACCGTAATCGGGCGGCGCATGAAGCTTTGCAATCGGACGCCTATGCGCATGCCGCAGTCTGATATAATAGCAAAAATCGAAGATGCGATACAAAACCAAAGAGAGCCGATGATAGACCGTCCACTTTTTCTTGCAGTAACAGCGCTTATCGTCATCGGCATCGTTTTCAGCTACTCCCTCTCGGTCTATACGGTACTTCTTTACAATACCCAGCCCTACCACTTTTTCCTTCGCCAGTTCATCGCCGGAATGGCCGGCATCGTTATAATGTGGGCACTGGCCAGACAGAATCCCGAAAAGATCGTCACCCCCGTAGGGTTCACTCTCTTCATAGCTTCGGCTCTGCTGATGATAGCTCTCCCTTTTCTGCCCGAGCAGTTCGCCAAAGAGGTTGGCGGGGCCAAAAGATGGATACGCCTCGGGCCGGTATCTTTGGCGCCGGTGGAGTTTTTTAAAGTGGGCTTCGTATTTTTCCTGGCGTGGAGCTTTTCGCGCAAGGTTCTGCCCCGCCACATGCAAAGAGGCAGCGGTGAGCGCTATACGCTCAAAGAGGAGCTTCTGATAGTCCTGCCCTACCTTCTGGTATTTGTCGCGATAATGTTTATAATAGCGATTTTTCAAAACGACCTCGGGCAGGTTATAGTGCTTGGCGGAACTCTGCTTATCATGATGACTTTCGCCGGAAGCAGTCTGCGATTTTTCGGTGTCTCGATTCTGATGGCACTGGTCGCGTTCGCCGGGTTCATCATAACCTCTCCGCACCGTATAGAGCGCTTCAAGGGGTGGTGGTTCATGCTGCAGAACCTCCTGGCGCAGCTCTTTCCGCAGTGGGCCGCGAAGGTTCCGAAAGTAGATCTGGCCGAAGAGCCCTACCAGGTGAGCAACTCCCTTCACGCCATTCACCACGGCGGGCTTTTCGGCACTGGCCTGGGCAACGGGGTACTCAAGCTCGGGTTTTTGAGCGAGGTGCACACCGACTTCGTGCTGGCCGGTATGGCCGAAGAGATAGGCGTTGTGGGGGTAGGCGCCGTAGTTGTACTTATGATGTTCGTTATATTCAGGCTGCTTAAGATCGCCGGTCGCAGCGAAGAGCCGGTATACTATCTCTACTGTGTGGGGCTGGCGATGATTATCGGCTTCGCCTTTTTGATAAACGCCCTTGGAATAAGCGGCGTGATACCGCTAAAGGGGATAGCGGTACCGTTTCTAAGCTACGGCGGGTCGCAGGTGCTGGCGCTTTCGGTTGGGGTTGGGCTGGCGCTCTCGATGAGCAAGAGGGCGAGGCTCTGACCCGGCGGACTTCGGGTGGGGAGTGAGGCTCCGTAGACTCGGGTGTCTCATGCAGACTTAAAATAGGGTCGGCTGTTTAGAGTGAAATTTTTAAAGAGGAGAGTAGGTGCAAAACGGCAAACTGAACAAGATGATAGAGATGTTCAGGCTTCAAAACAGGCTGAACGACGATACCAACGGCCCGAAGTGGCGTGAGGGTGTCACAAGGCAGGGGAAAGTTATAAACTGGAAGCGGTGTATAGTGATGGAGACCGCCGAACTGATCGACAGCTTCAGCTGGAAGCACTGGAAGAGCATAGACGGCGGAATAGATATAGAGAATATCAGAATCGAGATGGTCGATATCTGGCACTTCGTAATGAGCTATATTCTGCGCTTCAAAGTCCCGGAAGAGGCGGCGAAAAAAGCTCTGGAGACGATGGCGGAAAGCAACATCAGGCTGCCTGAAAGCTGGAGCCCCAGAGATAACGAACGCATAGAGGAGCTGCTTTCGCCGTTCGAGGATCTTATGGCGCTTGCCCTTGTAAAGAGCGACGACGAATCCTATATGGAGGAGCTGCTCGAGAAGTTTTGGGAGTCTCTGGATGCGGTGGGCATGAGTTTCGATGATCTCTACCGTCTCTATATAGGCAAAAACGCGCTGAACCAGTTTCGGCAGCAGCACGGATACAAAGAGGGCACCTATACCAAAATCTGGAACGGCAGAGAGGACAATGCCGTGATGCAGGAGATACTGGCCGAAAACCCCGAAACCACCTACGAGGAGCTTCTGCGCGAGCTCGAGAAGAGGTATGAGGAAGCGTGCGCTTAGCGGCGGACCGTCAAGGGATTTCGGTGCGTAATAAAATTTTGCTGACCGGCGGCGGTACGGGAGGGCACCTTTCGATTGTGCGCTCGGTAAAAGAGGAGCTTCTCAAAAGGGGTCTAAAGCCTTTTTATATCGGCTCCGAGAGCGGACAGGACAGGGCGTGGTTCGGCGACGACGGTGGTTTTGAGCGGAAGCTCTTTCTGAAATCTTCGGGCGTCGTGAACAAAAAGGGTTTCGCCAAGATCGCCTCGATACTTCAGCTTTTAAGATCGGCCCGTGAAGCGCAAGCCTTCATGAGAGAGCACGATATAGAAG
>WGAW01000173.1 GCA_015494675.1 Hydrogenimonas sp.
TATCTATCACTCGGTTGTCAAAGATCTCGCTATTTTAAATAACGCCGACAAACTCTTGAACCCTCGACTCGAAGGCCTTCCTGTTTGTGGACGGGAATTATAGCACCATAGAAACAGGTTGTCAAGGGAAAACGTGAAGATTTTTGCAAAAATGCGGAAATTTCTAAAAAAGGATAATCAGTTGTGGTTTAAAGAAGAAAGACGTGCATAACCCGTCTCCTGCGTCACTGTTATTGTAAAGTTTCCATCAGGGCTTTTAAATGTTATTTTGCAGTCTCCGGTCAACAGATCGAGCGGATCGTTTCCCATCGTAGTCCGATACGGTCTGCCGAGATTGTCGAACGCGATATACTGGTTGTTCCCGCAGTTGTCGCTAAATTGAATGGTATCTATTAGATATTTTTTGGATAGCAGTATCTGATCGCTTTCATCAAATTGTGGGTTACACTGATTTGTAGTGAACATTTTTTTGCCGTCGGAAGGGTTGACGGCCGAGCCGAACTTGTCTACCCCGCCGTTTTGATCCATATCTCGACCCACCACATAGTACCAATCGTTGTTATTACACTGTCTAAACGATATCTGCCACCTCTCCTGGTGCCAGTTGGGATCTTTCGGATCGAATCGATCGTCTATCATCGCAAGATGTTGAGTGTATCTGATATGCGAAAGGATCTGATCCGCGGCTTCACGAAGCCTGCTGTCTGAAAAACGGGGAATGAGCACCATCGCGATAATAGCGGCAACTGTCATTACGATGATCAGTTCCAGCATCGTAAAAGCTTTTTTCATAGGAGTGGCACCTTGGGTATAACTGGTTTTCGCCAATTATACCACAAGGTCTTGTTATGAGCGGTTACTGTATCTTTTCCGCCGGCTGCACGTCGTAGAGAATATCATCCATAGGATGCCTGTACATCGGCATCGCGAGACGTTTTTCATCAAGTACGTGGCCGATGAATCCGATGGTTCGGCCAAGTATGAAGAAGGAGTTGAGTGTACCGCTTTCGATAAACTCGTCGATCTCATCTTCAGTATATCCGAGAGCCCGCCACATATCGACCATAAGTATTCCGATAGTACCGTCGACATTCAGAATCAGGTTATCCTTTTTGGATGTGGTCAGCTGCTCTACTGTCAGAGCGTAATCGAGAAGGGACGTACTCGGGAAATACTCTTTTGCAAATTTCTTGAGTCCCTCTACACGCTTGTCGGGGTTTCTCAAAGATTTGATTCTGTGGCCGATTCCCGGAATCGGGATACCCTCTTTCTTCATATATGCAAGAAACTCCTGCGGAGTCATGTTGTTGTCGTTGGCATATTTGAAGTATTTCGCAGCACCGTCGATCGCTCCGCCGAATCGCGGCCCGATAGTAAGAAGTCCTGTAACGAGGCACTCTACAACCGATTTACCGGCTCGGGCCGTAACTTTTGCGTTGTGAGCACCCGATACCGCCGGCCCGTGGTCTGCAACCGTCTTGAGAACGGTCTCTATGAAATCTGTCGCCCACTTCGGATACTGCTTCTTGAACCAAAGCAGACTTATGACATCGCCTATTCCCTTACCGGTATCCGGGGTAGCAACGGAACTTATCGGGAAGCCGGCGTATGTCGCCTCTTCACCACGATCGTCACTGATGGTACAGATGAAGTTTTTAGGCTTACGGTTTTTGGGTATGGAGCGCACTTCAGGCTCCTCTATTTCGGTAATGACACCCTCTTTTTTCAGATCTGTGTAGACCTGGTGAATCATCTGAGGTAGATCGTTAAAACTGTTGGGAACATGGATGCCCGCTTCGCGCATAGCGGCATTTTTGGCTTCGGCAGTTTCGCGCTCTGCGTTAGCACTCGCACCGGCGTGGCCGAACTGCACCCCGCTGCTGAAGTGTTTGGCTATGGTTCCGATACACCACGCGATGACCGGTTTTTTGATCTTGCCCGACTTGACGGCTTCAATTACTTTATACTCCTCTGTTCCGCCTACTTCGCCGAGAAGGATCATATATTTGACATCGGGGTTCTCTTCCATTCTCAGAAGGTGGTCGATAAATACCGATCCGACGAATCTGTCACCGCCGATCGCGACACCCTCCGCAACACCATCTGCGTTGAGAGAGATGATATTACAGAGCTCGTTGAAGAGACCTCCGGAGCGAGTGACGAGTCCCGCACTTCCTGCTCTGTGGAGCTTAGAGTTGATGATATTTTCGATGGTTCCGCCGATATTGGCTATCTTGAAGGCTCCCGGAGTGATCGCTCCGACAGTGGCCGGTCCGATGATCAGGATACCGTTATCTTTGGCGGCCTGGTTCATCTTACGCGCAAGCCTTTCAGGAATACCTTCTGCCGTAACCATGATAGTTTTGAACTGGTCACCCATATTAATCGCTTCCATAGATACATCGTATGCCGTACGGAAAGATGCGAAGTTCAGTAGAACATCCGCACTTTTATGCTCGCTCACGGCATCAGCGGTGTTTCTGTAGAGCGGAACCATTATCTCGTCCGGTCCATAGAAGAACTTCTCGAATTTGTTGGAACTTGTCGGAGCCACTATCGCCGCTACCGACGGTTTTTCACGCCCGATTACGTAGTCGTAGTCAAGCATACGCTGGATCGCGCTCTTGTTGTTGTTCCAGAATATAGCCTGTGTATCTTTTGTAAAAAGTCTGCTGCTCATCTTCATACTCCCTTATTTCTCAAGTGCCATGCGCACGATATCGGTTACGTGAGTATCCGGTCCGTACACTTCCATATAGAGGCCCAGTTTTTCGGCCGCCTCTTTTATATCCCTTAGACCCTTTTCATAGTTCGGTCCGCCGCGTCGAACATATATCTTGGTGTTGTGCTCTTTGAGCTTGTCGGCATATTTGTTGAGCGCTTTGATGATACCTGTAAATGTTTTGGCGACATCGGTGAAGTTGGCTATAGCACCGCCGATAATAAGGATCTTTCCGCGCGGATCTTCGTATCTTGTCATCAGATCGAATATCGTTTCCGCATAGAACTGTGTCTCGCTCTCTGTCGGTCCGCCTGAGTATTCGCCGTAGTTTGCGAGATCTTTTACACCCGCGAGATCCGCAATGGTGTCAGCATAGACAACAGAAGCGCCGCCGCCTGCGACCATCGTCCAGATGCGTCCTTCCGGATTGAGAATGGTAAGTTTGAGGGAAGCTCCCGATTTAGCATCAGCCTCCGCAATAGCCTTCTCCTCGGGAGACATATCTTCCATACCGAATGGTGTCGGGAACTCGATATCGCCCCATTTATCTTTCATCATAAATCCAGCCGTATCGTCGAGCCTTGCGACAAGATCGAGAATGTGCATATCGTTTCCGATCATAACTATCGGGTTAATCTCAAGATAGGCGAAGTTAAGGTCTCGGTAAAACTTGAAAAACTGGATGGCGAAAGATCCGAATCTCTCTTTTGCCTCGTCCGGGATCCCGGCGGGAACGTTTGCTCTGACGGCCCTCTCCATTTCGTCGTCACTCATATTGATCGGAATGCGAACTTCGTTTACCTTCTCTTCCCATCCCTCTTCTACCTCCATGCCGCCTTCGGCAGACATATAGAGCACATCGTCGTTGTCGACGACCGTAGCGGAGATGTAGTACTCCTGCTCCTGTGTATGCGGAGTGAACGGCTCGACTATAAAGTGTGTGAGCATCCCTTTCTGTCCGCTAAGAAGAGTCACCTCGTGGCTCTGCTTCTCTTCGATCCACTTGGCCGCATCTTCAAGTGTGACGTCACCCGGCTTCTCTACTTTGAAGAGAACAAGACCGTTTTTTCCCCTCTTTCCGAAAAGCATGTCCGGTTTGACGACAAGCGACTCCTGATTGAGCCACTCGAAACCGTGCTCTTTGGCCTTTTCGCGAAGCTCGTCCGCACTGGTTACAAGAACCGACTTGAAACTGTAGTGAAAGCCGCTGAAATAGTCATTCCAGTGCTTTGCGAAAATGGCTTTGCCGTCATACTCACGTATCGCTCTTTGAGCCATCATAACTCCTTATGATTTTTATTGGACAAGTCTACCATTATTTTTGCAAACGGATACTTATTTGTAAAATTATTCTCTCTCAATTTTCAGAACTGTTTATTTTTGAAACATAACAGCTTTTCAGCTCCCTGTTTCTGTATCGAATCGAAACTTTTTCACACCGTTCGCATGACCTTTCGCTCAGTAGCAGTCCACCTCCGGAAGTGATTCCGTAGTACCTCAGCTGATAGGAGAGATCGCCGTTTTTTGTATCGATGCTTCTTATCCCGTTTTGCTTTAGGCTCTGCGCGCACCAGTAAGGAAAGTAAAAGGGTGCCGCGAAGTGCTTTTCAGGCTCTTTCATGAGCAGAAAGAGGGGTTTGTGAAATAGCAGGACAAATGTATTCAGGGCTAGCACCCCCAGCACGGTCGCCGCAAGGTAGAGATAGCGCTTTCTAAACTGCGGAAGCCTTACCCTGTATGTCTGAAAAAAGAGCTTGACCATAAGCGGTACGGCCACGACGACATATGGCGCGAAATCCTGTATAGGAATCTTCTGGCGTATCGAAAAGAGGAGAGAGACGATCATAACACTGAAGCTCACATACCAGATGATACTCTTCTCACCCTTTAGAAGTATCCTGTACATCGCATAGAAGAAGTAGAGGAAGAGCAGCGGCGAGAATATGGCCGCATAGAGACCTATCGTATCCGCAAAATAGTTTTTGGGTTTGCCGTGTACACTGAAGCCGTATTTCCAGAGCGCAAATACGAAAAGCATGGAGCTCCACGTCAAAAAATCCTTCTCCCTGCGAAAGAGTGCATATATCGCAAGCGCAAAATATAGAACAACGCAGCTTCTGTCGATGAACAGAAATATAGGAAGCAGAACCATCGCCGCCATACGCCTCTTTTTCAACCACAAAATCAGAAAGAGCTGATATAGAGCCAAAATGATACCGGTAGAGGAGGCCAAAACGGCGGAGCTGACTATACCCGGAAGAAATAGATAGATCAGAACTGAGATAATGACGGATATCTCATCTTTGAGCAGAAGAAGCGAGAGCCTGTAGAAGAGATATAGGTTTGTCAGGTGGACGAAGAGAAACGGGAGCCTGATATCGAGAAAACCTATATCGTGAAAAATCTCGCGGCCCAAACGCATCATGTACGCTACCGGATCGCTGCCGGTAAAGTAGATTTTGGCCTCGGAGGGACCGATGGGTAGTCCCCATGCGACCCATAGAAGTACTACTATATGAAGAGTCAGAATCAGTGTCGCCGCAGCCCTGATTCCTATCATACTCAAAGTTTTAGAAAGTTGTCGAGCATCAGGTGGCCGTGCTCGCTCATTATGGACTCCGGGTGAAACTGCACTCCATATACCGGATAGTTTGGAATCTGAAGAGCCATAATCTCATGGTCGTCATGGCTGTATGCAGTAGCCACTACATCTTCTGGAAGCGACTCCTTCTCCACTACGAGCGAGTGGTAGCGGGTGGCTGTAAAGGTATCCGGCATAAATTTGAATATCGGCGACTCTATATGGACCTCCATAGTCGACGTTTTTCCGTGCATAAGCCTTTTGGCTCGAACTATCCTGGCGCCGAAAGCCTGCGCTATGGTCTGGTGACCGAGACAGATTCCGAAAATCGGAGTGTCTTTGTGGAACGTTTCGACAACCTCCAGACTCACTCCCGCTTCGTTGGGTGTAGCCGGACCCGGAGAGATGATTATCTTTTCGGGATTCAAAGAGCGGATCTCCTCGACGCTCATCTCGTCGTTTCTTATTACTTTCAGGTCGGCTCCCAGTTCGAGGCAGTACTGGACAATGTTGTACGTGAAGCTGTCGTAGTTGTCTATCATCAAAACCATAAATTATCGCCTTTGGCTATTGCTTGGAGCTATTATAACGTTCCAACTCTTCATTCCAGAAAAAGTCTATCCACCCTTCGGCCCTTTTCAGGGTGTAGTCGGGCCGAAACTTCGCTTCCGGCTTGAAAAAGATTGTCGCCGTCTTGAAAAGCTTGTCCGGGTACTCCTCTTTGA
>WGAW01000174.1 GCA_015494675.1 Hydrogenimonas sp.
ACATATACGGCAAAACGGCCCACGGTGCCAGGCCGCACGAAGGTATAGACGCAGTACTCGTAACCGCCATGGTGATAAACTCCCTGAACCATATTGTAAGCCGCAGGATAGACCCGATACATCCGGCCGTAATCTCTATGGGAAAGATCGAAGGGGGCAAGGCTCCAAACGTCATATGCGACTTCGTCACCGTAGCGGGAACGGTCAGAACCGTCAACGAATCGGTACGCAAAAAGATTCCTCAGATGATGGAGACGACGATCAAGGGAATATGCGAAGCGATGGATGCGAAATACCATTTCAACTATCTATTCGGCCCCCCGGAGCTTAAAAACAACGACGAGATGGTGGATATCGTGAAGGAGGCCGCAGAAGAGGTTGTGGGCAAGGAGGGGCTGGTGGATCTGGTGGATCCGGTAATGGGCGGAGAGGACTTCTCCCGTTACCTACAGGTGGTCCCGGGGGCGTTCTTCAGACTCGGCATATGCAACGAAGAGAAAGGGACATGCGTACCCCAGCACAACACCCGCTTCGACGTCGACGACGACTCACTGGCGATAGGGATGAAAATCCTGGCTCTGAGCGCCATCAAAAGACTCGAGAAAGGGGATGAAACGGAATGAAACATACGGTTTCGCTCACTATACCGAATGAAAAGAGATATGTTCCTCTCTGTATAGATACTATAAAAAACGCTTTGCGGCTTGCAAAGATAGAAGTTGACGATGCCGTAAAAATCGTGGCGGCCGCGAGAGAGCTTCTGTTTAACGCGGTGAAGCACGCGTATCCGGCAAATATGAACGGCATAATAGATATCGATATCCGCTTCCTTCCGCACGGGATAAAGATAAGCGTTCACGACATGGGTCTGCCCTTCGATTTCGACAGCTATATGAGATCCGGCAGAGAGGGGGGGCTGAAACGGATCGGCAAATACGTTGACGAACTCAGTTTCGCGAACCTCGGCAAAAAGGGGAAGGTATTTACGATATACAAAGCCCACCCTCTCGACTTCTCAGATCTGACGTTTAGACCCTACACCGACCTCGAAGACGAATCACCGGCATCATTGAAACCGGCATCGATACAGATTCGCGATTTCGAAAACGGCGACGAAGAGGCGATAAGCAGACTGATATACAACAACTACACATACAGCTACTACAAATCTCTCTTCTATTATCCGAAAAAGATTGCACAACTTAACGAAAAAGGGGAGATCGCCTCTGTGGTCGCCGAAACGAAAGAGGGGAGGATCGTCGGCCACTTCGCCCTTGTTCGCGTACCCGATTCGAATATCGCGGAAATCGGTGTGGCAGTAGTGGATCCAGAATATAAGGGAAAAGGGATCATGAACTCTATGCTGGATCGAATCGAGCAGCGTGCCAGGGAGATGCGACTCGATGCGATATTCGGAGAGGCGCTGATGCTACACCCTTTCAGCCAGAGGGCCAATCTGCACCACGGATTCGGCGAAAGCGCTCTGCTTCTCGGGATAGTTCCCAATTCCGTCTCATTGACCGATCCCAATGCCGTACGCACAAAAAAGAGGGCGGCCGTTCTGGTAGGATACAAAGTTTTGAGCGACAAAAGGGTTAGGAGACTCTTTATACCGAAAATATACGGTGGGCTTATAGAACAGATATATAGAAACAATGACCTGAAGGTAGCCGTTCCGGACAGGTACGATTGCAGGGGGAGGAGTCTGGTGAAGCACGAACTGAGCGGATATACCCAAACCGGAACGGTGGTTATCGACGAAATATGTAAAGATTTTTCACATATTCTTCGCCACAATCTGCATATTCTCTACAAAAAGCATGTAGATATGATCTACGCCGATATCAATATGATGCGGTGCGGCGAAATCGACAAAGCGGTGGAGATTCTAAAAGAGGAGGGTTTCGTCTTCAGCGGGGTACTCTTTTTCAGAAGAGGCGAAGAGGACTATCTAAGGCTTCAGATGCCCAACAGCGACAATGTCGAAACAGAACAGATAGTCTGCCATTCAGATTTCTGCAGCGCTCTCCTCTCTATAATCAACGAAGAGCTCGACTCTTTTTGAAGACCCTGACTGCAAGCCTCAGATCGCTCATATAGTCTGTGGCGTCCCAGTAACCCTCTACAGGTTTTATTATCATCCTCTCATCCGGCGTTATGTAGAAAGTTGTGGGGACATATTTCGCCTTTATGAAAGATGGGTACTCCCCCTTCTCCCTGTCTACCAAAAAAGCCACAAAACGTCTGTTTATATAGTTCTCGACCGCCGGATCCGCCAGAGTCTCATTCTGAAGCTTGTGACACCATCTACAGTGTTCGGAAACGACCAGAACGAGCAGTGGCCTGTTGAGTTCTCTAGCCTTCTTCAGGGCCTCTTCATAAGAGTTCCGCCACTCTATTTCGGCAAACAGAGATGTCGCCAGCAGCACTATTGCAAAGAGTATCTTCTTCAAACCGTTCTCCTTGATGATTTATGTTACTCAAATTCCGGGCAGAGCCCGCAATTCGGCAGGGGGGGTGAGCGGCTCTACAACCCCCTGAAGCTTCGAAATCGCGGAATTTTGAAAATTCCGGGAACATAGAGCATTCGAAAGGGCCTTAGTGAAATAGTATCCTTTTTTTGTGTACTCTGTGTGGAGTCAGAAGGCCGCTATCACTCTGTCGAAGACCTCTTTGAGGCTCTCTACCTCCTCCGGAGTAGTCCGTTCGTTAGGAGCGTGTATCGTGTCGTTTTTTACACCGAACTCGACCACATCCACCCCGAACTCCGCGAAAAACCTGGCGTCGCTTGTGCCTCCTGCCGTCGAATATGCGGTTTTGACTCCGGTAACCTCTTCGATCGCGCCGCTGATCGCTTTCACTATCTTCGAATCTTTGTCCGTCATGAACGGCTTCGCCGACTCCGTGAGTGTCAGCAGATAGTTCATATCTTTGAAATATCGGTCTACAAAGCTCTCTATATCCTCTTTTGTCGTCTTGGTACTGTTACGTACATTGAACATCATACGGAGCTTTCCGGGGGTTACGTTCGTAACCTCCATACCGGCCCTAATGTCGGTTATGACGAATTTGCTCGGCGCAAAAAACTCGTCCCCCCCGTCGAGATCGACACCGGCGATGTGCGGCAGTACCTGCGCCACCTTGTGTATCGGATTGTGCGCCTTCTCGGGATAGGCTGCATGGCCCTGTTTTCCGATCTTCTCTATAACTCCGTTGATAGAGCCTCTGCGGCCGATTTTTATGGCGTCGCCGAAAACCTCTTCGCAAGTAGGCTCGGCTACCACCGCATAATCGGGTAGCATATTTATTCCGTCGAGATACCTGAGTACCTCGATCGTACCGTGTCTTGCTTCTCCCTCTTCGTCGCTCGTAAGAAGCAGCGAAAGTGTACCGTTGAAGTTTTCGGCATCGCGGCACGCCTGTACGAACGCAGTTACGCCGCTCTTCATATCCTGTGCTCCCCTCGCGTAGATATATCCGTCTTCGAATCTCGGGACGAAAGGGTCCGAACTCCACCCGTCGCCCGGCGGAACCACATCTATATGGCCCGCGAAACAGAGATGGGGCCCGTCGCCGAAACGTTTGTGCAAAAAGATGTTTTTTACGTTCACCCTGTTTATCCACTCCGCCTCGAAATCGTCCAGATAGTCGCGTACGAAGCTTAACGCGCCGCAATCATCGGGTGTGACGGAGGGGTATGAGAGAAGTTTGATAAATAGCTCTATCGTTTCGAGTCTGCGCACTTTGTCTCCTACCCTTCGGGATTTTCATAGAATATATAGGGTGTGAAGTTGCTGATCTCGAAATAGAGTTTCTTCTCACCGCTGTCGACCCTATAGTTCAGATTTTTATCGTAATAGCCGTAGCCGTAGCGATACTGGCGCGGTGTGTTGTCGTCGGTACCTTTTGCGGTGGAGAGTTTGTCCACCTTGATGAACCTCATCACCAGCTTTTCACCTTCGTATATATCGAGTACTCCGTTTGTGCCGGTCCAGTTCTGTACGGCCCTGCCGAGCTTGTTCTGGGTCTCCTGCGTACATCCTCCGAGCCAGAATATCGATGCAGACAGAAGAATCAGCATCCACAATCTCATCTTTTCCTCCTTTTTTCAGGATATTTCGAATCGCAATCGAAACTCCCCGTTTATATCTATTTACTTTCTCTATCGGCCATCCGATTGTACCATTCCACGGGCCGTTTTTCAAAATCCGACGACCTCCCTGAGCGATATTTTAAACCGTGAATAAATATTTCACCGCAAAAGTCGATATAATTGTGAATCGATTTACACAGACTATGCCGAAAACGAGAGGAGTAGAGAGTCGGGCCGCATTTATGTGCGGACGACTGCGAGACCGTAAACAATATGATAAAAAATATATCTGTCCGTTTTCTTATTATCTTCGCCGCCTTCATGGTGGCCGGATTCTTCTCCATACAGAGTCTCTACCGTTCGATGCAGCTGAACCAGGAGGTGGAGAAATTCAATATGCAGATATCGGAAAATATCGACTCACTCTCCACACTTTTGGCAAAACTTCATACCGATACACTGCTTACTGCACTCTCTCTTCAAAAGAGAATCCAGCCGACTCCGCAAGAGGGTAAAAGCCTAATCTCTTCAGAGGTTTTTTTCAATGCTCTAGAAAACTTCACCATCAAACAGATAAAACAGCAGAACCTTTTGAAACATCTGCAGACACTCAATGAGGAGTGGAAAAGCTACACCGATCTGAGAAAAAAGCTTCTTGCCACACTCAAAAGCGGCAAAAAAGAGAGGATCCAGAGAGCCTTTCTCCCATACATGATCGCCTACAACAACCTCTCGCACAACCTGACGGATCTCAAGCACCACTATATGCAGGAGTTCAGCGAACATTTCGACAAGTTGAGAGAGCAGGCGATGAACTCCTTCTATATCGGGATCGTCATCGCCGTTTCGACCCTGATACTGCTCTTTTTCCTCCTTGTGGAGGTAAACGGTATAAACAGGAAACTGCAGTCGTACCTGGAAGAGAAAGAGATCTTTCAACAGAAGCTCGCAAACGCGAACAGAGCCCTGACCAAATACTCCGAAGAGCTCGAGAACGAGGTCAAAAAGAGGACCGACGAAGCGCTCGAACATCTGATGAAAAACCCTCTGACCAAACTACATAACCGTCTGAGCTTCGTAAAGCGCCTCGAGAAGAACTCGAGAGCTTCGGTAGCGATATTCAATATAGACAGGTTTCAGACATACAACGACCTTTTCGGTGCGAAAGTGGGCGACAGAATAATTCAGGAGTATGCCGCATACCTTCGCAAAACCATCCCGTATCTATATGAGATATACCATCTGCAAGGAGACGAGTTCGCCATAATCGAGCCCGATAAAAAGTCTTCCGCGACTTTTCTGGCGATGGTCAAACGGGTTGCCGAACTCGCAAAAGAGTTTCACTACAGCGACGAGAACGGAAGTTTCATACTGCAGGCCTCAATCGGTCTGTGCATAGATGAAAAACAGCCGCTCACAAAAGCCGATATGGCCCTGAAAAAAGCGAAAAATTCTAACGAGAGCCTCGTTATATACAGCGAAAATCTCGTCAAAAAACAGAAGTATCTTGAAAACATAACGATGACGAAGGTTTTGAGCAAAGCCCTCAAAGAGGAGAGAATAGTTCCATACTACCAGCCGATCATCAATACGGAGACGGGGGAGGTTCACAAATATGAAGTGCTCGCCAGACTCATCGATGAAAACGGGCTCGTGATACCTCCGGCCCATTTCATATATCTGGCCAAACAGATAAAGCTATACTCCGAGCTTACGAAAATGGTTTTCGACCGGGCGATGGAGAGCATAGAGGAGCACGGACTGCACCTTAGCATAAACCTCTCGGCAGACGACATTCACCACCGCCCCACCAGGGACTACATAATAGACAGACTGGCCATGTCCGGCTTCAGCGACCATGTTACGTTCGAGCTACTCGAGTCGGAGGAGGCGAAGAGCTACGATGAGATAAGCGCTTTTATCCACCGCGTCAAACAGTACGGCGTGAAGATAGCGATAGACGATTTCGGTTCGGGCTACTCCAACTTCGCCAAAATCCTGAAACTGAAAGTCGACTACATCAAGATCGACGGCTCTTTCATCAAGAAGATCGATACAGACGCCGACTCCAGAGAATTCGTAGAGATAATTCACAGACTGGCAAACAACTACAACCTGAAAACGGTGGCGGAGTTCGTCGCGGATGAGGCCATCTACAATACGGTCAGAGGTATCGGTATAGACTTCGCACAGGGATACCACTTCGGAAAACCGAAACCGCTTGCGCAGATCATAGAATACAAAGAGCGGAAGAGCCGCGCGAAAGAGAGTGAAATAGAGAGCGCCGAGCCCCAGGATACGGTCTGGGACTGATTTTTGATACAATGCGTTTCTTCAAATGCTCTATCAAGGAAAACTGTAATGCGGAAGTTTGAACCTCAAAAAGAGAGAGCCTCCCGATTTTCATATTTTCTGTCACAGCCGCACCAGCCTTTTTTTCTGGCAGGCATCGTCTGGGCGGTTCTTGCGATGGGAGCTTTTGCTATCGGCTACACGGGTGCGTTCACGACCGCGCTCGACCCTGCCCTCCTGCACGTATACTCGATGATCTTTATAGTCATAAGCCACTTTTTCCACGGTTTTCTGCTTACGACGTTTCCCCGCTTCTGCATGAGTGCGCCTGTTCCGAAAGAGATCTATATCAAACTGTTTATGATCTACGAAGCGGGCGGAGTTCTATTCTTGACCGGCGCACTCTTTTATGCTCCGCTAGCACTCTTCGGGGCGGTTTTGACATTTGCGGGCCACGCGCTGGTCGTCAGCAACTTCAGACAGATATACCTTGCGGGAAGCTCTCCGGAAAAAAAAGACCCCTTCTGGCTGCTCGTAGCACATACGACAGGACTCGCGGTGCACTCTCTCTTTATAGCAGGCCTTCTGCTCGATCTGCTCGGTATAGACCTTCCTTGGCGAAGCGCCGCATACGGCGCAGGTTTCTACCTATACCTCATCTTTCTGACATTTACCGTCGCGCAGAGGATGATTCCGTTTTTCAGCCATGTAATGGTGAAAAAGCCTGAAAATTTCATCGCTATCGTTTACGGTGCGCTTGCTCTAAAAACACTCTTTTTTACACTCGGCTTCAGTGTAGCCGAAGCCGTCGTCACGCTGGCCGCAGCCGTATATCTGCTGAAAGAGTTTTTGGGTTGGAGACTTCCGCTCTTCAGCTCACCGGCGATTTTATGGGTACTTCACATGGGGCTCTTCTGGCTCCCCGCGGGTCTCTTCATAGACGGAGTTACATCTCTTGCGCAGGTGTGGATGCAGACATCTTTCATATTTGCGGGAATGCACCTGGTTGCCATAGGCTTCATGATCACGATCTTGATAGGGTTCGGAACGAGGGTTACACTGGGACACTCGGGGCAGGTACCGCATGCGGACAGGTTGACCGTGGCGCTCTTCTGGTTTACCGAGACCGTTGTTCTCTCGCGCTTTTTTTACTCGCTCGCGATAGGTCTCGGCCTCGATATTCCGTGGCTCTTCGACCTCTCGGCCGCGATGTGGATGACTCTTTTCACCGCATGGGGAGCCCGTTTCGGTCCTGTACTTTTCAGAGGTAAAAAAGAGGGTTGAGCTCTACTCTTCCGAGAGACCCATCTGTTCCTGATACTCCCGCATCAATCCCCTTATCTCGTTGATATAGGCCGGGATGACCCCCTCTCCCTGGCTCCACTCTACCTCTATGTCGGAACCGTACCGGGCTCCCATCTCCTCGATCTTGGTCATATACTCCTCTATCGTATCGCATACGACACTCATACCCGTCTGTTCATCCGTAAGCTCTATATACCAGCCGCCGAGCGGCTTCGCTTTTATCACCGATTTGAACTTCATTCTCTCTCCTCCTTTTTTTCTGGATACAATAGAGCTTTCGTAATATCGCTGAAGCCGAGAAGAGCCTTTGCGCCGCTCTCTCTCATGAACTTCTCCGCACTCTCTCTCCTTTTAAACGGTACCAGCCTCACCTTTGCGTCCCCTTTGGGATCGGCATCGACAAGATATACAAACCATGCGCGTTTTGCCCATATCGGTTTTTTTGTGGAATGATCGCGCACAACCATTTTCAATATATGCATTTTGATATTGCCGAAATCTCCCCAACGGTTCGGTTCGAAATAGAACTTCATCATATCCGCCGCACCGTCGAAAGCGAGGTATCTGATTTTACCGTTTTTCTCATAGTATATGAAAGCCGCTATATCAGGGTGTTTATGGACTAACTTCCCGCATACCGGACATCTGTCGAGACCGCCATATTCGCCTGATCCGGCTCTGCAGAGGGGAGATAACGCAAAAAAGAGCATTAGAACCGCTATGAATGTTACCGTTTTTTTCACAACTGACACCCCCTCTTATTCCGAAGCAGATCGATACCGCAACTGACTTTTTCGCTGTTTGTAAGCAGAGATCACATATCCAGATAGCGCACAAGACCTGCCGACAATTTCTCAAACTCCATTATGCGTGTCCCGCCGTAACGTTTGACAAATAGTTCGGCACGAGTCTTGGATGAAAACGGTATAAGGTCGTCTCCATGTGGGCCTACGAGCCGGCTGCCAAATACGTACCACGCCTTTTTCGCATCTATCCTGCCGCCGTCAAGATAATCTTTTACATACATCGTGTCGATCTCGCTACTATCTTTGACCCCATACTCGGGGAACCTGTATGGCGAAAAGTAGAAAGCGAGCATCGATTTTACGCAGCAAAAACGGATCTTCCTGCCGTTTTTCAAAACAATTTCTGTCTGGAATTTCGGATATTTGTCGACCTTTATCTGATAGAACGGGTCGAGCATGTTCGGACTGTTTCCCCAGCCGCTTTCGGACGCGCACACTACAGTCAGCATAAGCAGAGCGGCCGCCAAAACTCTCTTCATAAATCCCTCCTCGCTATAGAAGATCTCTCTTTTTAAAGAGTGTATACCCCAAAAGTGCGAAAAGTGTTCCCAGAAGAATCGGGTAGATCACGGCGTATAGCATCAAAAAGGTGTGGCCCAGAGAGTCGAGCAGATAGTAGGCGACAGGCCCTATGACGGTCAGCTCCGGATCGAAGAGCGCGATGGCCCCTATGCGAAACGCCTCGAGCGGATTGAGCATGGCTATCGTCAAAACAAGCTCGTCCGAGACTCTGTTTTGCATCATCAGTCCAATAAGGGCTATATCTATAAAGGCGAGCAGCAGGATCCATACGGTAAAGGAGAGGCCCAGGGCCACGTCATGCGACTTGACCATCGTGGAGATCAAAAAGGCTATACCCAAAAAGACACTACAGATCGAAAAGATGAGTGCCGAGTAGAGAGTTATCATCGCCCAAGGCATCTGGCCACCCTTGAAGACTCCCCATGCCACACCTACAAAAAGCGCCACGATGACCGGGAAAAAGACGGTAGCGAAACGTCCCAGGAACTTTCCCCAGTAGTACTCTTTCAGCGATATCGGAAAAGAGAGCATATATTCAAGAACGTTGCTCTCGCGATCGCTCGAGATCGACTTTACGGTCGTAATGAGAATAAAGATCGGCAAAATTATGATGGTAACCTGAATAAATACGAGCAGCAGGCGGCTCAGTCCCGTAAAACCCATTACTACCGAATCGGTGATTCCGCTTATGAAAAAGAGGCCCATCAGCCCGCCGAAAACGAAAGCGTAGACATAGAACCATCTCGCCCTGAGACTCTCTTTTATGTCCAGATAGGCTACCAGTGTGAGGTTTTTCATCTACTCTCCCCGACTCATCACTCGTCTTTTGACTTCGTCAAAATCTATAACCTCGCCGCCGCCGGCATCCTCTCTTCTCTTGTGGGCGGCAAAGCCGTATCCCATCGGCGTGACCCGGTCTGTCGAATACCACGCCCTCTTCGCATCTATCCATTCGCCGGTTTTCGCATCTTTGACCCAGATGATCGCTCTATCTTCCCACTTCTTCCCGTTTTCCTTGAACCATAGAATCGCACACCCTATATCGTCGAACTTGTAATGTTTATGACTCTTCGGGTCTACTACCTGCACCGCGAAGTTCCTGTCGCTAATGGCCATTTTGCAGCGCTCGCACATATCTCGGTCCCAATGCATCTTTTCGGGGTTTCTCCACTCCCTCTTTTCGCACCCGCCGAAACCGGCCATGAAAGAGAAGCCTACCAGCAGAACCAGCATCCATTTAAATCTTCTCATCTTCTACCACCTTTCCCAGATCCATGTAGATTCTTCGATTCACAAGCCCCTCTACCTCTTCGAGGCGGTGGGTTATGAAGATCGACGAGTGTTCGTAATCCAAAGAGTCGAGCAGCCTGTAGAAGTGTTCCCTCGCTTTCGGGTCCAGATTTGCGGTCGGCTCGTCGAAAACAAGCAGACGACTCCTTTTTGCAAGTGCTATGG